>JBBIHW010000026.1:0-16456 GCA_037446795.1 Acidobacteriota bacterium | reverse complement strand
ACTCCGGCTGCGACTCTTCCTCCGCGGTCTTCTTCGCGAGGAGCTTCTTGGCCTCCTTGAGATCGAATGTGTACTTCAGATGGGGCCACTTGTCTTTGAAGATGTCTGGCCACCTCTGACGGAAGTGCTGCGCGGCATCTTCCGTATACTCGTTGATGATGCGCCGGCTCAAACTCGCCTCCGTCGGCTCACCCCGTCTGGGAACCTCATACCACCTGTCCCCGTTCTCGGCATAGCGCAGCAAGCAGCCTTCGCGGAGGAACAGCTCGATCTCGGCAGTAGCGGCTATGAGCGAGAGGCCAAGGAGGTACTTGCGGATCGCGTCGGTCTCGGCAGGATCCGCTCCGCGCAGGCCTCGGAGCGCCACGAGATTGACCGTCACCTCGCGTTCGATGCGGCCCTTGACCAGGACACCACCAAGGACTCGGGCCTCCGGATTTGGCGCGCCGTCCGGGTACTTCCGAATCTTGGTCTTCCGGAACGTTGCGGGCGCATCTGCGAGACCTTTCTCCGAGAGATCGGTCTTTTTCGCCTTCGCCTCCCTTTTAAGTTCTTCTTGCTGCTCCTCATCGAGCAGCTTCCAGACCGAGTTGAATTGCGCTGCCGCATGGAGCACCTCCACGTCCCAGGCGCGGATGATCGAGCGCACGAGGCGCGGGCGCTTTTCGCCGGTGTCACCGCGCGAGTCCCAGACCCCAAAGACAAGCGATGTCGGAGCGATGGCACAGAGCAAGCCAGCATCCCCCTGCTGGAGCTTCTTGAAGGCCGGCGCGACCAGCTCGCGAAGGTCGGGTGACGACTGCACCACCGCGTCCGCCGCGCGGTGCGCGAGATCGAGCAGCGAGCGCGAAACCGTAACGCTGAGCGGCTTCTTGCACTTCTTGTTCTCCTTACACTCCTTGCACTTGCCGCATCCTTCCTTCTTGGGAATGATGATCTCGATCTGCGGGACGAGCCAATCCTTGGGGTCCTTCGACTCCGACTTAAAGATCGGCTCGAGGCGATTCGCCTGCGAGCCCACGCTATCGATCGTCGCGACGCGGCCGTTTGAGAGCGTGTCGATGTTGTAGCCAATGTCGGCGTAGGTCGGCGGGAAGATGATGCCGCTCTGCTCCACCGGCAGCAGCGTCTGCTTCAGGCGCAGCGCCACCGGGCCTTGGGCATTCGTGGCCCAGTCATCGAGAGCCTCTTTAGTGACCTGAATAACTTCCGTGGTATCGCTCATAGGCTTGCTTCCTCCTGTGCGAAAGTGACGTTCTTGTTCTTGCCCGAGCGAGCAAGGGTGAACCGGCAAATCCGGAGCGGGAGACCCACCCGGGCCCCTCCGAGCGCTGGGCGCGCGAGTGCCGGCGGCAGCAAGCCCCTCCAGACGCCGTAGCGAACCTCGTCCGTTTCGAACTCGTCGGGACGAGCGTGCTCTAAACCGATGGCTGCGAGGATCTCGACGACGGGCGAGGCCTCGACGGCGTGATTCTGGTCGTCTGGAGAATAACCTGCGTCCAGGGTAGTCCACGCCTTGCGCGCGTCGAACTTGAAGCTGCTTCCTCCGAGCGGCGCCGTTAGACCCAGCGGGTTGCTCGTCAGCTCCGCTCGGCGCTCGTCCCAGAGATTCTTGACGCTGACGAGCATGTGCTGGGCGATCGCAGCGCTGCGCTGCTGACCGGCGAAGAGCTTGAACGCATTGCGCGAGGACGCGTCGCACCAGTGTGAGACATTGAGAATGCGACCGTTCCTCTCGAACCGCAGCGGGAGAGCCATACGGTCGGCCTCGGGCGCAGGGAATGTCGCGAGCAGCCGCACAGGACCGTCGCCCTTCGGCTCGTTCGCCTCGTTGTAGCCTTCCGGCGCGAGCCGCACGACCTCCGCGTCGACCAGGAACTCGAGCACGGCGTCCACCGGGCTCGCCGTGCCAGCGGCATGAAGTTTAAAAACGTCGGATTCATTGGTCCAATCGAAGCCACCTTCAGCCTCACCGAGCAGAACATCCGCCGCTTCGAGAAAGCCCATGCAGGCGAAGACCTGCCCGGGATTGAGGAGATCAACAGGAATCGAGACTTGCGCCATCACGCACCTCCTCCATTACTGGCAGGCGCGTCGTTGTCGCCCGACGCCTGCTGGTCGGCGGCGCGCAGAAGGGCTTCCAACCAGGCGAGCCCCCAGGGCCCCCACCGGTTCTGCAGGCGTGCGAAACGCAGGGCGATCTCGGCGGCCTTCTCCTCAAGGGCGGAGGCGGGCGCGTCCTCGCAACCGCCCATGCCGATCACCGGCCGTGCGAACCCATGGTGTGCAGCGATCAGGTGAAGCACGAGGTCGCGGTGCTCATCGGAGAGCATCCCGAGCCGCTCGTCGTTTTCGACCCGAAGCACCGACCCAAGCTCGTGCCGATAGCCGTCGAGCAGGCCGTAATCGATGGGACCTTCCGTCTTGGCGTACACGCCGTCCTTGGGCGCATGGAACGCGCGCTGCCATCGCGACGCGCGCTTGCCCTCGTCGTGAAGGCGCGCGGCAACCGCGAGCACATCGATCAGCGCGTTGTCGAGACGGAGTGCTTCACCCATGCGGCGGGCGCGTTCCTCCGTCCAGGACTGGTGCTCGTCTAAGAGCTGCGGATTTCCCGCCGAGCGGTCCTCCTCCGTCGTCGCGTCCTGCCGCCACTTCTCCACGATGACCCAGCGGGTCGGTTCGCCGTCCTCCGTGACTGATGTGGCGAAGCGGAAGCGCTCGTGCCAGTTCCTCTCCCGCGTAAGCACTCCAGGCGCCTCGGCGGTCCGCGCGCGGAACCCGACAACGCCCTCGGCGAGCCAGATCTGGCCATCATCGGCCGTCCGAGGCGATGTATCTGCGTCGCTGTCGAGCAAGCCGTCTTTCAGGCCGCCTAGCCGAGCGTCAACGACGAGCGTTGCTCCCTTGAGCCGACTCTCGAATTCCTCCTTGTCTTCCGGTGCAACAAGCTCCGCAAGCGTAAAAGCCTTCCGCAGCCTTCCGTCGGGGTCGAGGGCGAAGGCGACGACGTCCTCGTCGCGAAGACGACGCTCTTTCGCGGCGTCGTCCTGTGCAGTCTTCTGCTCGCGCACACTGTTCGCACGAGCGAAGATCCACTCCACAACGTCGGACGTTTCGGTCTCGAGGATTTCACTCGTATGCGCAGGCTCCGCCTCGAAAAAGGCCTCGATCTCCTTCTTGCTCGGCGCCGGACCATCCGCGCGAACGGGAAGGTGTGTTCGCCAGACCACCGCGGTCTGCGGTGAATCATCCTCGATCCAGCCGCGCAGCCACGGCTGAGCCTCAGGACGCCCCGTGTGCGTTTCGAGGGACGTCATGGCCCATGCCTCGACCAAAGCGCGCGTGAGCGCCGGCCGAAGGGGCTCGGGCGTGGTTGCGTTGTGTAGGATCTCCTTCAAGGCTTCATCGGTAGCGGTGCGCGTTTTGAGATCATGCAAGGCGCCGGGGCTCGCGTCGTAGTTTCCGTCGTCGTTCTTGCGGAGCTTCTTTATCGCCTCCAGTTGGCGTTGTGCCTTGTGGTACTCCTCGACGGCTTTCTGCTCCTTCGCGGTGAGTTCCCCACCGCGTCGCTGCTTTTGCAGCGCGTGCTGAACCTTTTCGTCTGGCTCCACCTTTCCGATCACAACGACGTTCGCCTCGCCATCGCCGCGCCGGTTCACGCGACCGAGGCGCTGGACCATGCGCTCCCACGCCTCGAGGTCGCAGACCATGTGGTCAGCATCCAGGTCAACACCGACTTCGCCAGCAGACGTCGCGAAGAGGAACACGGGGCCACTGCGCTCAACCGCGCTCCCGGCGATGAAACCCAAGCTCTTCAGCCGTTGTTTCGCCCCCTCACGCTCGAACACTCGGCGGCCGCCGACGAGGAGTTCCGTGTTGTCGACACGGGACATGCCTGCCTTCCTCAAGAGCTTCTCGACTGCCTCTTTCGCCTTCTGGGCGACCTTGCGGCTGTCGGAATAGACAAGGACGCGCACCGCCTTCGTGCCGTTCGCCGTCAGCGTCCAGGCATGCTTCGCCAGGGCGTCCTCCCACTTGGTCTCTGCGTCCAGCGGCTCGATCCGCACTGACTTTTTCGCGTTCAGACGCTTCTTGACAACCTCGTGCTCGAAATCCTTTTCCGTTAGCCTCAGCACGTCGTCGCCCGGTGTGCGGCCCGTGGCCGAGAGCGCGAGCAGGCGGAACTGCGGAACGCATTGCTTGCACCGCTCGGCGCGACCGCGAAGAGCAGGGTCCGTCGCGACGGCTCGCAGGAGATGCTCGAACGGCGGCACCAGGTGCGCTTCATCGAGAACGACCAGGGTATCTACACCGAGAAGCCCCGCATGGTATGGGCGCATTTTCCGAGACACGCCGTAGCCCTCGAACATGAGGCGCGATCCGATCATGTCCACGGTGCCCACGATGATCGCGGTTGCAGCAGGATCGTCGAGCCACTCGCGATTGTCCACGTACTGGCCGCGCAGCGTGGAGATCGGCAAAGGCTGGTCGTGTCGAAGCCTTAAACACACCTTCAAAGCCGGGTTCTTATCGACGAATTCCCGCAGCCTCAGGGCTTCTTCGGTCGCCTGGTCCACGACGGCACGGCGGTCAACCACGTACACGAGGCGCCGCGGGAGATTCGCACCGCAAGCACGGGCGACGAGCCAAATTGCCATCACCGACGTCTTTCCCAGGCCAGTCGGGATGTCGATTAGCTCTGGAACGTTACCCCTGAGCATCCGTTCAAGAAGGCACTCCTGCCACGGAAAGGGTGTCCTGTCGGGGTCCAGGCCCAGTGCCGAGCGCAGCAAGCTCCTCGCTTCCCACGCGTTCATCGCTCACGCCTCCGAGCTCTGATCGCTCGATCTTCCGCAGCGACCGGCCGATCGACCCTCGTGGTCGCGGCGTCTCGTCGGCTCACCGAGGACTGCTCGCTTACACCCTCCCCCGATCACCGCGATCGCCTCCACGGGCGTCACTCCCCTGTTCATGTCACACAACCCCAGCACAACAAGGCAAGCCCGACCGTCGGGCGTCTGCGGAGGCGGGTGCCCCATCCGCACCCGAGAGCATCTGCCGAACCCGACCGCCGAGTAATGCGCCCGCATCCGTGGCCGCCCGCCGGCAGCGCCCGTCCGGCAGCCGCTACGCTCCCGCGCATCAGCGCCCTGGGCTTTCTCGCACCGTCGATGCAAGATTGCCCGGCATTCTTGAAACCTGGCTGGCGAATTGCCGCCTGACCTGCGCTGACGTGCTTCACGCCGACTCCCGCCTCTTCGCCCCCGCCGGTGCGATCCACAAAGCCCACGGCGAGACAGTCGTCAGCATCTTGACGTTTCACTCCACATCCACCGGCCGGCACACTCCATAGCCCCGATACCGCCCCGCCCCGATCAGTACCGGCCCCACCACCGCCTCATCGAACACCAGAATCGCGTGCGCATGCCGGCGCTCGCTGCCGTCCTTGCGCCTGAGCCTCGGGAACTCGAACGCCGGCGGCGCGCCGAGATGCGCCGAAACCGGCGTCACGATCACCTCCCGGGGCCGCGGCAGACCGATCGCCACACACGCATCCCCGACCACCCCGGCGACTTCGCGCTGATACTCCGCGCGGTCCTTCGCCTTGGGATGGCGATCGAACGCAACGGGCGTGAGGGTGGCCCAGTGGGTGGCGCCGCCGGGGTGCGCGGTCCAGGTCTCCGGCCGCAGGGTCCAGGGCAGCCGGGCGCTGGTGTCCCGCACCAGGCCCCAGACGCCGAGACCGCCCAGCCTGAGCTCGCTCACCCGTCCCAGCGCACGGAGCACCTGGCGCCGCGTCTCGGCCGGGAGGGCGGCCGGCAGCGCCGCGGCGAGCCCCATCAGGTGGCCGTCGGCATGAGGGTGGCCGACGAACGCCATCGGGATGAACGCGAGATGAGGCGACTCGAGGGGGGCCCCGTCATGGCCATGCCCGCTGATGATTTCCCGCGCGGCGTCGGGGAAATCGTTCGCCTGGCTCACGAGCGCCTCGCGCCACCGCTGCACGACTTCCAGCACCGCCCGGAGGCCCAGGGCCGCGAACAGCCCGCCCCGGCCCTCCAGCGCAAAGACTACGAGGTGCGGGCTGAAGACGCTCCCCGGAGGCGCCGCCGGCGCCGCCCGCGCCGGGCGCGCGTACCCCTGCTCGCGCGGGACGCTCGGCCGCAGCCGGAGGGGTGGCTCGTCGCCGAACTCCTCCTTGAGGCGCCGCTTCGCCTCGCGCTGCGCCCGCCTGTCGCGGTCGTCTTCGGCCGCCCGCACGAGCGCGGCGTACGTCTCGACTGCCTCGGCGTTGAACCGGCGCTCCAGGTCCTCGAGCGTGCCGGGCCCGGGCACGCGCAGGTAGACCTCGGCCCGACCGTCGTCCGGCACCCAGTTCACGTCGCCCACCTCCTCCGGGCCCGCCAGCCAGGCCTGGACCAGCGACATGGAATGGCCGACGCGCGTGACCTTGCGGCAGAGGCCCTCGAGGGCCTCGGCGATCTCCGGCTCTGCGGACACCTTGCGCCAGACGAGGTAGACCGTGTCGTCCTCCAGCCACGCCCGGGCGAACGTGCGCCCCCGACGGTCGCGCGCGAGCTGCGGGATGGACTGGATGCTCGCCGTGGGCGGTTTCGCCCGGTCGCCGGGCTTGTCGTTGACCGGCACGTAGTGGGTCACGACCGCGCGCGGGAGGGCGTCGGGCGCCCGCAGCGCGGGCGGCGGCAGGCTCTCGAGCCAGAGCAGTGCCCGCCGCTCGGCCGGATCCGCGCCCGTCTCGAAGTGCGCCGCCGTCAGTGCCATGAACACCCGCCCCGGGTGCGGCGGCCATTCTGGCCGCTCGCGATCTTCCGGCGCGGACGCCGCCACGAACCCGTTCAGGTATCGGACTGCCAGGACCAGCACCCTACGACGCCTCCACGCCCTTCCGCTTGGCTTCGATCTGGCTCAGGCGGACCAGCTCGAGCAGCACCCTCGAAGGCTTCAACACCAGGGGCTGGTCCGGCCACGGCAAGCCTTTCGCCCGGGCCTGCGACACGGCCCCGTTGAGGAGGGCGATGGCTCCCTCGCTCGTCAGGGTGTACTTCCCGGGTTCCGCTCCGGGCCGGTCCAGCAGCTCCCAGCGCATCGGCCCGTCGGGCCAGAGCAGGCAGCGCGAGCGCAGGTCCCCTCCGGCCTCGAAGGCCAGCGTCGCCGCGGCGAGGCCCAGGGCCGCCAGGACGGTGCGGGCGGCCACGTCCACCTCGGGGTCCGCCCGGCCGCCCAGGGGGAAGCGGAGGCGGCGCAAGCAGATGAGCGACAGCGTGGTCGTCTGCTCCGCGTAGTCGATCGTCAGCCCGGCGTTGGACGACTCGAACGGCACGCTCGAATGCCCGAGCTCCGAAGGACGGACGGCCCCCCGCTCCCGACCCCCGGCCACCTGGCGTAACGACCGATCCTCGTTGGACAGGACCGGCACGTGCTTGCTGATCTCTAGCGGGTCACGCCGCACCCCACGCGCGCGACGGTCGTCCTGCCATTCCGCCCCGACGCCCACGATCTCCGACACGATGGCCCGCTCAAACTTCGGGCCGAGGCCGCCCTTGGGACCGTGGGAGTCCCACATCCCGAAGAGGAGGGCCGTCGGACAGAGCTCGAACAGCGGCGTCGCGTTGGCCGGGCTCACCGTATCGAGCACCTTCCCTCTCGGGGACTTCCGGAACGGCTGCCCGTCGAGTTCGCTGTCGCGCAGGATCGCGTCGGCCAGCCGGTGCGGCACCTGGAGACTCGTGATCTGGCCGACCTTGTCGATCAAACGGCCGGCCGCCTCGTCCGCCTCCAGGTCGCCCGTCGGGTCGTGGTCGGAGAAGTCGACGACCACGAGAGGGATCGTGATCCGGCCGGCGTCCACGGCCTCCTGCAGCGCCAGCTCCATCCGGTTCGCCTGACTCTGCACACTGTCGAGCAGGACGCACGTGACCGGCTCGGCTCGCCCCGGCACCCGTCGCTGCTCGATGGCGTAGACCGCGCCGGCGAACGTGGGCGGGAAGACCTTGTCTCCGGCGCCTCCTGCCGGCTGGAGGCGCCGGCGGCAGCGAAACGCCGCCGCCGAGCCGGCCACCGCACTGCGCAACGTCCCGAGGTCCATGTCAGCCATCTCGTTTCCTCCGTGCGCCCAGCTCAAGCTGGGGCGTGTGCAGTCAGATGAAACGTTTCTGATCCCGACAGATTGCCCGTTCGGTCGGGTAGCCCACCCTCCGGCTGCGGGAGCCACCCCAAAAGCCGAAGCGAGGGGATGAAGGCCCCAGGCGGCCAAGGGTAGCCGACGGTGCCGGGCGTCGCGACCGGTCCGGCATCCTCGGCGAGGGCAGGGTGAGCGAGCCCGAGGCGGGCACGCCGCAGGGAGGGGTGCTCTCGCCCTTGCTGTCGAACATCTACCTTCACGCTCTGGACGAGGAATGGTCCCGGGGCGGGTGGGATGGGAGAGGCGGGCAGCGCAGGGTGCACCTGGTTCGCTATGCGGATGAGCTTGTGCTGCTGAGCCGAACGCGGGAGGAGGCCCGGGAGAGTCGTCGAACAGGCGGACGCCACAGGCGGTCAGGTAAGTGGCCATCGCCCGAGGGTGACAGATGCAGGGAAGCGCGCGGGTGAGGAGCACCCGGTCGCAGCAGGACAACACGCCCTCGATCTTGTCGGCATAGCGGTCGAGTAGTCCCGGAACAAAGGCACGACTCATGGCGGCCTCTCCGCTGCGGCTCGAGGCGACCCGCTACGCGGAGATATTACCCCCTGTTCGGTTCCGGCTACGCCGGGCTGGGGCCGACGCTGCCGACAGGGACAGCGGCGCGCGCGGCGAACCGCCCGACTCGGATGTGCTTGGTGATGATTGGCTCCCTACGCCGCAGGCCCGAACAGCCGCCAGTCCGGCACTGCCCACACCCGGGGGGCGAGGCGCTCGATCTCGCGGCCCCGCGTGACCACGAGCCCGAGCCGCTCGGTGACGGCGGGCGCGCCAGGGACCCTGGCCTCGAGAAACTCCACCAGCGACCAGGCGTCTGTCCGGTGGGCGCGGTCGGACGCCTTGGCTTCCAGGGCAAGGAGACGAGAGCCGGCGTGAAGGACAAAATCGATCTCGCGACCCGCACGCGTCCGATAGAAGTGGAGCTCGGGCGGGTCCTGCTGCGACGACCGCCAGCGGACGAGTTCCGCCAGCACGGCTGTCTCGAAGAGCGCACCTTCGGCCACGCCCGCGCCGGCCAAGCTGCGCGCCAACCCAGGGTCGGTCCAGTAGAGCTTCGGACTCTTCACGAGAGGCGCCGTTGGGGTCGGCAGCAGGGGACGGAGGAGGACCACCAGATAGGAGATCTCGAGAAACCGCAGGTAGCGCCGGACCGTGTTCACTGCGACGCCCAGCTCGCGCGCCACTTCCGAGTAGGAAAGCAGTTGCGCTGTGCGAGCGGCGAGCAGATTCTGGGCGAGGGCGAATTGGTCGAGGTCGGCCACACGCCCCAAGTCGGCAAGGTCCCGCTCGAGGTAGGTCCGGCGAAAGTCGCGCAGCCAGACGGTGCGGTCTGTTTCGGCGAGCGTGCCGAGCGCGGGGTACCCACCCCAGTGCCGGTGATCCCCGGCGCGGGCGCGCCGGCGGCGCATCTCGTCGGTGGAGATCGGCATGCGCTCGAGCTTCGCCAACGCCTGCTCACCCTCCCGCCACACCAGGTCGAGACCAGACGGCGGCACCGCCTCATCCTCGACACGCTCGACGAGCGCCAGTGGCCAGAGCTCCAGCAGGGTCGCCCGCCCCGCCAACGTCTCGCGCACCTTTTGGAGCAGGAGAATCTGGGAGGAGCCGAGCAAGAGGAAGCGATGCCCGCGCTTTCGGTCGGCCAGGAGCTTTACTGCGTCGAGCAGCGCGGGCTGCTTCTGGACCTCGTCCAGAACGACCAACCGCTCGCCGTGGTCGAGGCGCCGCACGGGATCGGCGGCCAGGCGCAGCCGTTCGTCTGGATCATCGAGCGAAAAGTAGACCGGCTCGGCCCCCCCTTGCGGGGCAACAGATCGCGCACCAACGTCGTCTTTCCGGTCTGCCGGGCGCCGGTAAGGACGGTGATGGGCCACCGAACGAGCCGGTCTCGCAGCAGGGGCAGGAGGCCACGGGGGTATAGGTCCACGGCAAGAGTTTGTCACCGACGTTGCAAGAATGCAAGGAAGTTTTGCATTGATATTGCCGAACTGCCGGGATGCGCGATCGCTAGCCAGCGTCGGGACGGTCCTGGGTGTGGATCCCGGGGGGTCGTGTCGCGCCGACACCCGCCTCGATCCGCGGCGCTCGGCGCCTTCCGAACTCAAAACCGGAACTCAGACTTGTGTCCAGCGAACCGGGTCCGGGTACAGCCCGACCTCCGAATCTTCCCCGCGACCCGGTCGGGCCCCGGTCTTGTCCCCGTCGGCGCCGAACACAATGCGGGTGCCTTGCAACACGGGGAGCGCCTTCTCGCCGTATCTGGCGGTGATCCGGCGTCCGTCGCCCGCGGCACTCAGCATGATGAAGCTTCCCACGTCACGGACCCCGAAGGTTACCGCCCAGACAGACCTTTCCGAGAGGAGGCGATGGTCGGACGGCCGAGCGCCGCGGTCGCGGCGACCGGCAGGCGCCTTCCGGTCCGAGCCGCGCTACGTTCCGGAGGAGCCCGAAGCGGTGCGCGCCGCCGGTGTTCGCCGCCGCCCGGCCGCGGCCGCCGCTTCCTGCCTGCGCTCGAGGAAGACCGGGACCTTGCGGATGAAGCTGTGCCGCTCGGCCTCCCGGTGGATCGCCTCGATGTCCCGCAGCGACAGCCTCTCGAGGAGCAGCCGGTTCTCCCGCGTCTGGTCGGTGCCGCTCACGGTGGTGTTGTCGGTGCAGACGGCCACGGGAATCCCGTGCTCGAGGAATGCGTAGACCGGATGGGGCTCGCCCCGGCTCACCGCCCCGGTCTGGTAGTTCGAGCTGATGCAGCACTCGACGAGGATCCTGTCGCGGGCGAGGCGACGCAAGAGGGCCCGATCGCGCACGGCCGAGCAGCCGTGGCCGATGCGGTCCGCGCCGAGGCTGTCCACCGCTTCCCAGACCCGCTCGGGCCCCTCGTCCTCGCCGGCGTGGACCGTGAGGCCGAGACCGCCCTTTCGGGCGATCTCGTAGGCCTCGCGGAACAGGCGCGGGGGGTTGCCCCGCTCCGCACCCGCCAGGTCGAATCCGACCACGCCGGCCCGCTCGTGCAGGTGCTGCGCCTCGGCGATCGCCTGGCGTGCGATGATCTTCGCGATGTGCGGCCCGTGCTGGCGCATCGAGATGACCACGAGGCCGACCTCGAGGCCGGGCCTGCGGCGGGTGGCCGCGTTCATGCCCGACAGCACCGCGCGGATCGCCTGTCTCGGGGTCAGTCCCGCGTACGTGTGAATGGCCGGCGCGTAGCGAAGCTCGAGCAGTCGCACCCCGTGCCGCCACGCCTCCTCCACGATGCTCTGCGTGACCTTCTGGATGTTCTCGTAGAACTGGGTGATCCACAGCGGGTAGTGGAACTTGTCCAAGTAGGCGAGCAGGGAGCCCTCTTCCTCGGGCTGGAGCTGCAAGAGGCGCCGCATCTCGCGCAGCGTCGGGACGGGCTGGAGCCCGTGCCGCTTCATGAGCGACCATGTCGTTCGCAGGGGGATCGAGCCGTCCACGTGCTGGTGCAGCTCGACCTTGCGGATCTGCTCGAGTCTCGTAGGCACGGCCGGGGCCCCGCGCGGCGCCTCGGCGAGGCGCTCTGTCGGCGCCGAGTATAATCGGCCGCCGCGCTCGCACCAAGGAACCTGCCTGTGACCGACTCTCGCTCCAGGCTCCGCCTCGCGCTCGTCTGGCACTTCCACCAGCCGAACTATGCGAACCCCGCCACCGGCCGGCCCGCGATGCCGTGGACGCGCCTGCACGCGCTCAAGGACTACGCCGACATGGCCGCGCGGCTCGAACGCCACCCGCGCCTCCGCGTCACGGTCAACTGGGTCCCCTCGCTCCTCGACCAGCTCGCCGATCTCGCGAGCGAGAGGGCGGGCGCGGACCCCTTCCTCTCGGTCGCCCGGAAAGCACCCGAGGAGCTGACCCAGGAGGAGCGTGCGTTCATCGTCAGGCACTTCTTCTCCTTCAGCCTCGACCCGATGGCGCGAGGGCTCCCGCGCCTTCAAGAGCTGTCCGCGCTGCGGGGCGACGATCCCGCCGCCGCTGCCGCCGTTCGCTTCGACGACGTTTCGATCCGGGACCTGCAGATCCTGTTCCACCTCGCGTGGAGCGGTCCTCTGCTCCGGAGCGAGCCGCTCCTGCGCCGGCTCGTCTCGAAGGGGCGCGGCTTCACCGAGGAGGACAAGAAGGAGCTGTTCGATCTCTTCCGCCGCTTTCTCCGGGAGCTGCTCCCGCGCTGGAGGCGGCTGGCCGAAGCAGGGCGCGTGGAGCTGTCGGCGAGCGCCTACTACCACCCGATCCTCCCGCTGCTGTGCGACCTCGGCTCGGCCCTCGAGGCGCTGCCTGGTCTGCACATGCCGTCTGCGGAGTATCGCCATCCGGAGGATGCGGCGGTCCAGCTCGAGCGCGCGGCGCTCGCCTTCGAGGAGGCGTTCGGCCGCAAGCCCGAGGGGGGGTGGCCGCCCGAGGGCGCGGTCTCGGAGCGCGCGCTCGAGCAGATGGCGAGGGCCGGCTACCGCTGGGCGGCGAGCGACGAGGAGGTCCTGTTCGCCTCTCTCGGGGTCCAGTTTTCCCGGGAGCGCTCCGAGGCCGAGCGCGAGCGGGCGAGGCTGCTGTACAGGCCCTGGCGCTTCGGCGACGGGCCGGCGCTCCTGTTCCGCGATCACGACCTGTCGGACCGGATCGGGTTCGTCTACTCGGGCTGGCCCGCCGAGGCGGCGGCGTCGGACTTCCTCGGCCGCCTGCACCATGTGCAGCAGATGCTCCCGGCAGGAGACGGCCCCCACGTGGTGAGCGTGATCCTCGACGGCGAGAACGCGTGGGAATTCTATCCCGACCACGCCGAGCCGTTCTTCGAGGCGCTCTACGGCCGCCTCGAGGCGGACCCGGCCATCGAGACGGTGACGGCGTCGGAGGCCATCGAGACCGCGCCGGCTCGGCCGCTCCCGCGGGTGAGGGCGGGCTCGTGGATCGGCGGGAACCTCGCGACCTGGATCGGCCATCCCGAAAAGAACCGCGCCTGGGAGCTGCTGGCCGCCACGCGCGAGGCGGTCGCCTCTCGCTGCGGGCCGCCGCGCTTCGAGGATCCCGCCTGGCGCGCCGTCCTCGTGGCGGAGGGGAGCGACTGGTTCTGGTGGTTCGGGGACGACCACCCGAGCCCGTTCGCCAGCGACTTCGATGCCCTGTTCCGGGCGTGGCTGCGGGAGGCGTGGAGGAGGGCGGGGATCGAGCCCCCTCCCGTGCTCGACGAGCCGGTCCGGCGGGGCGGCCCCCCGCGGTTCCTCCTTCCGACGGGGCAAGTGAGGCCCGTGCTGGACGGGCGCGTGACGGACTACTTCGAGTGGCTCGCTGCGGGAGAGGCGACGCCGGCCGGTATCGCCATGCAGGCGGCCTCGCCGTTCCTGCGGGCGGTGCGCTACGGTACGGACGGCCGCGCGCTGTTCCTTCGCCTCGACCCGGCTCGACCGCCGGCGGCGGCGAGCCTGGCTGGCGCGGTCCTGACGATCCGGCTGCCCGACCGGCCCGAGCGCACGCTGCGCCTCGCGGTGCCGCGCGGGGGGGAGCGTTCCGAGGGTCCCGTTCGGATCGCCGTGGACCAGGTGATCGAGGTGGCGGTGCCGCTGGAGGCCCTCGGCCCCGATGGCGAGACGGCGCGCTTCCAGGTGGAGGTCGAGGTCCCGGGCGGCGCTGCGCAGCGGCTTCCCGTCGAAGGGACGCTCGTGGTGGCGTTCGGGACGGAAGATCCCTCCCGCTACGACTGGTTCGTGTAGGCGGGCCGGCGCGATCGCGACGGCCGGGAACGAGGCGCGAGGAGAACGAGGAGAACGAGGAGATGGGCACGATCGGGATCCTGACCGGCGGCGGCGACGCCCCGGGACTGAACGCCGTGATCCGCGCGGTCGTCCGACGGTGCCTGCCGAGGGGCTACCGCATTCTCGGGCTCCGCAAGGGGTGGAAGGGCCTCCTCGAGCGGGACGCCGTCGAGCTCGATCTCGCCGCCGTGTCGGGCATCCTGCACCGTGGCGGCACGATCCTCGGGACGAGCCGGACCAACCCGTACCGAACCGGGGAGGACGCCCGGCGGCTCGAGAGCGGCTTCCGGGAGCTCGGGCTCGAAGCGCTCGTCGCCGTCGGGGGCGAGGACACCCTCGGCGTCGCCGCGAAGCTGTGGAAGACGGGCTTCCCCGTGGTCGGCGTGCCGAAGACGATTGACAACGACCTGCCCGGCACCGACCAGACGTTCGGCTTCGACACGGCGGTCGCCATCGCCACGGAGGCGCTCGACCGGCTGCACACGACCGCCGAGTCCCACGACCGGGTCATCGTCGTGGAGGTGATGGGACGCCACGCGGGCTGGATCGCCCTGTACGCCGGGCTCGCAGGAGGGGCGGACGCCATCCTGGTTCCGGAACGTCCGGCGGACCTCGACGCCGTGTGCGCGGCGCTCGCGCGCAGGCGCGGGCGGGGCAAGTCGTTCGGGCTCGTCGTGGTCGCGGAGGGCGCCTCGCTGCCGGAAGGGCTCGTCACTCGCGGCGGGGAGACCGACGCCTTCGGTCACGCCAAGCTCGGCGGGATCGGAGAGCGCCTCGCCGCCGAGATCGAACGGCGCACCGGGTTCGAGACACGCTCCGTCGCCCTCGGGCACACGCAGCGCGGCGGCAGCCCCACCGCCTTCGACCGGATCCTCGCCACCCGTTACGGCCTTCTCGCCGCCGACATGGTCCACGAGGGGAGGTTCGGCATGATGGCGTCCTGGCGCGGTGGGCGCTTCGAGCCGGTGCCCCTCGAAGAGGCCAGCCGCGGGCTCCGCACCGTGGACGGGGAGCTCCTCGACCTCGCCGCCACGTTTTTCGGCTAGCCTTGCTCGCTCGCGGGGGATCGTCGCGGGACCGTGGAGGGCCCTCCGTCATTCCGGCGGAAGCCGGAATCCAGGGCCGGTTTTCTGGACCCCGGCTTTCGCCGGGGTGACGATTCTGGACCCCGGCTTTCGCCGAGGGCGACGCAGAGACGGGAGAGGGAGGCTCATGTCCGAGCTGAGGCACGATCCGCTGGCCAAGCGCTGGGTCATCATCGCCACCGAGCGCAGCCGCAGGCCCGAGGAGTTCGACTTCCACGTGGAGCCGGAGCGGGAGCCGCGGTTCTGCCCGTTCTGCCCGGGGCACGAGGACAAGACGCCCGCCGAGATCCTGGCGGTCCGGCCGCCGGGAAGCCCTCCGAACTCCCCGGGCTGGCACGTGCGCGCCATCCCCAACAAGTACCCCGCCCTCGCCATCGAGGGAGAGCTCGAGCGGCGCGGTCGCGGGCTGTACGACCGGATGCGGGGGATCGGCGCCCACGAGGTCATCGTCGAGAGCCCCGAGCACAACCTCCACCTGGCCGACGCGGACCCGGCCGACATCGAGAGGGTCCTTCTCGCCTGCCAGGAGAGGCTGCGGGACCTCATGCGGGACGCCCGGTTCAAGTACGTGCTCCTGTTCAAGAACTACGGCGCGGCGGCCGGGGCCACCATCGCCCATCCCCACATGCAGCTCATCGCCACCCCGGTGACCCCGCGCACGATCTCCATCGAGCTCGAGTCGGCGCGCGCCCACTACCACGTGAAGGAGCGTTGCATCTTCTGCGACCTGCTCGCCCAGGAGATCGAGGAGCGGGATCGGATCGTGAGCCTCGACGAGCACTTCGCGGTCCTCGCCCCCTACGCCTCCCGCTTCCCGTTCGAGCTGCTCGTTCTGCCGCGCCGGCACGGCCACTCGTTCGCCGCGGTGGAGCGGCCCGTCGTCTCCGCCCTCGCGCGGTGCCTCAAGGCCACCCTCTCCCGCCTCAAGGTCGCGCTCCGCAACCCGCCCTACAACTTCGTCTTCCACACGGCCCCCAACACGGAAACGCTGATCCGCCGCCGCAACTACTGGGACACCCTCGCCGTGGACTGGCACTGGCACATCGAGATCCTGCCGCGGCTGACGAGGGTGGCCGGCTTCGAATGGGGGACGGGCTTCTACATCAACCCGACGGCGCCGGAGGAGGCCGCCGCGTTCCTCAGGGAAGCCCTCGTCTGACGGAGCGGCGCGGCCGTGCGGGTGCTGATGGCGTCGGCCGAGCTCTGGCCCGTGGCTAAGGCGGGCGGCCTCGCCGACGCGGTCGGCTTCCTCGCGAAGGCTCTCGCGAGGTCGGGCCACGAGGTGCGCTGCGCGCTGCCGCGCTATCGCGACCTGGCGCAGGCGCTGCCGGCCGGGTCGCGAGAGACCGGCCGCTTCGAGATCGAGCTCTCCCCGGCCGGCGGGCCGGCGCGCGCGGCGGTGCGCG
>JBBIHW010000025.1:0-17618 GCA_037446795.1 Acidobacteriota bacterium | reverse complement strand
TTGCGGGGGATGCAATCCCCCGCCTCGGGGGTTAGGGCGAAGCCCTGTTAGCTAGCGGATCAGCGAGAAACAGCGGCTCCAGCGCGTGCGGGTCGGGAAGTGGAGGAGCTTCCTGACGATCGCGTGGAGCCGATCTACGCCTCGCACGTTCGCCTCGGCGGCCCCCTCGTCGTAGGACCACCACACGAGCAGCGCGCGTCCCTTCATCAGCTCCCGCGGGACGGGCCCCCAGGCCCGGCTATCCTGGGACCGATCCCTGTGGTCGCCCATGCAGAAGTAGTGCCCCGGCGGGACCTGCTCGGGGCCGAAGTGGTCCCGCTGCCGGTAGTCGTCGTTCACGTACGGCTCCTCCACCGGCTGGCCATTGACGAACAGCTGGCCGCGGCGGAGCTCGATCGTGTCCCCGGGAAGGCCCACCACCCGCTTGATGTAGTCCACCTCGGGCTCGTTGGGGAACTTGAACACGACGATGTCTCCCCGCCGGATGTCTCGGACCGGGAGCACCCGCCTCTCCCACTCGAAAACGGTCGGCGCGTAGACGAAGCGGTTCACCATGATGTAGTCGCCGATCAAGAGCGTGTCCTCCATCGAGCCGCTGGGGATCTTCGACTGCTGGAACACGAACGCCCGGGAGAAGATCACGAAGATGACGCACACGAGGATGGTCTCGATGTAGTCCCGCAGCACCCCCTTCGGCGGAGGCGGGGGCGGGGCCGTCGCGCGCGAGTCTCCGTAGCCGGTGCGGCTCCCCATCGGTTCTCGTCCTCGGCTCAGGCTCCGATCCCGTCCTCGAGCTCGCGCACCGCCTCGTCCGGCTCCCGGGCGACCCTGGTGATGGCCCTCTGCTCCGTCTCGAGCATCTCGGCTCCCGACAGGAGGTCGAGAAGGGCCGGCCAGGCCTCCCCCAGGAGCACGAGCGGCCTGTCGCCGAGGCTTCCGGCGCGGTGGAGCGCCCATACGAGGCTCACCTCGGCGAGGGTTCCGGACTTCCCGTGCAGGACCACGTAGCCGCGCGGCGTCTCCACGAGAACGCGTTGACGTTCGAACAGCGTCGGGGCGCGGCGCTCCTCGGTCAGGAACGGGTTCGGCCGGCGGCCGCGGAACATCTCGCAGGTGACCCCGACGGCCCGTCCCCCGGCCTCGCGAGCGCCCCGGCTCGCCCCTTCCATGACGCCGCCGTAGCCGCCGGTCATGACGACGAAGCCGCGCAGCGCGAGCAGCCGGCCGACCGTGCGGGCCTGCTCGTAGAGCGGGTGGCCCTCGGGCGGCTCGGAGGAGCCGAAGACGGCGACGGCACGGTCGTTCCCCACGGCGTCAACGTCGTCCCGGCGAGCCGGGCGCCCGAGCAGCGGCGGCTCGCGCGCGAGGTCTCTGCCTTCGACGGCCGCGGCTCGGGGGAATACGGGCGGGTGCCGGCGAGTTTCTCACGGAGGCGACGGACCGTACCACGGACTCGAAGGCCGTGTCAAAAAGCGGCTGCTAGAATCCCGGTCGGCGTTTCAAGAGGAGAGCCCGGCATGGCGTCACTGGAAGCGCTTCGCTCGAGAGGCCTCGTCGCGGTTCTGGTCCTCGTCTCTCTCGGGGTCTCCTGCGGGTCGGGAGCGGGCGAGGAGCGCGCAGTCGCCCGGGAGGATCCGCCGGAGAATCCCTCCGAGCGGCCGCGCCGCGCCCCGGACTTCGCGCTCCAGGACGTCGCCGGCCGGCCCGTCCGGCTGTCGGATTTCGACGGGCAGGTGCGGCTCGTGGACTTCTGGGCGACCTGGTGCGCCCCGTGCCGGGAGGAGATCCCCGTGTTCAACCAGCTGCAGCGGGACTACGGCGACCGGGGATTCAAGCTGCTCGCCATCGCCATGGACGAGCGTCCCGACAAGGTCGTTCCGCCCTTCGTCGAAGAGTACCGCATCGGCTACAGCGTGCTGCTGGGGACCGAGGAGGTCGCGGAGGCCTACGGCCCGATCCTGGGCTATCCGACCAAGTTCCTCGTGGACCGGCAGGGGCGCATCGCGGCATCCTTCATCGGCCCCGTCCCCAAGAGCGTGCTGGAGACCCGCATTCGCTCCCTTCTGGGCGAGGCCCACGCCTCCTGAGGCCGGCTCCGGGCGACCGGGGTCAGGACCGGCCCGACGCACCGGCGGGCCGCCCCGCCGCGCTCTCCGCGGAGCAGGCCGACTCGAGCCGAGCGATGCGACGGCTGACCTGGCGGATCCGGACGAGCAGGAAGGTCAGGTAGGCCACGATGCCGAGCCAGATGACGTTGTACCCCCAGAACAGGAACGCGTAGCTCTTCATGGCGCCGTGACCTCCGGGTCGCCGGCGCGCTCGAGGAGGGCCGCGACACGATCCTCGAGCGCCGCCAGGCGGATCCGCAGCACGAGAAGCAGAACGTAGAACAGCGCGAACACCAGAAGGCAGACGAGCAGCGTGTGCTTCATCTCCGGAGCCAGGGGAGCCGGGCTCCCCGGCCGGAAGATCTGCGGATGCTGCCCGCGCCACCAGTCCACCGCCTTGTAGATGATCGGCACGTCGAGCGCCGCCACGATCCCCAGCACCGCCCCGAGCCGGGCCGCGAGCTCGCGGCTGTCGGCGTACGACCGCACGAGGACCGAGGCCGCGAGGAGGAGCCAGAGGATGAGCGTGGTGGTGAGCTTGGCTTCCCACGTCCACCACACCCCCCACGCGGGCTTCGCCCAGATCGGACCGGTCACCAGGACGAGCGTGCAGAACAGCAGGCCCAGCTCGGTGGAGGCGCGGGCGAGCCGATCCCACCGCTCCTCGCGCGTCCACAGGTAGCCGGCGGCACCCGCCAGCAGCACGTAGACCGAGGCGAACGTCGCCATGGCCGCGGGGACGTGGAAGTAGAAGATCCGCTGCACGGCCCCCATGACCTTCTCGTCCGGCGCGTAGAGGAACACCAGGCCGAGGGCGCCCGGCATCGCCAGCGCGGTCGCGGCGAGCAGGCAGCCTGGCAGCGCCCGCGCGATCCGCCGCACAGGGTCGCCGGCCGCCATCGTTCAGTCCTCCAGAACCAGCTCGAACGTCAAGAGCGAGACGAAGAAGTACAGCACGTCGAAGCCCGCGGCCACCAGGAGCCAGCTCGAGACCGCGGCGAGCCCCTCGCCCCGCATTGCCGCCTCCGTGCACCGGACCGCGGAGAGGAAGAGCGGGACCGATGCGGGAAGCAGCAGGATGGACAGGAGCGACTCTCCGCGCCGCAGTCGCGTCGTCACGGCCCCGAGCAGGATTCCGAGCTCGGCGAGGCCGATTGTGTGGAGTGCCACCACCGGAAGCAGCGCCGGCGCCGCGCCGATCAGGTCGTAGTCGAACAGCACGGCGGACAGCGGCAGGAGGACGGCCTCGAGGCCGGTGAGCGTGAGGAGGGTTCCCAGGGCCTTGCCGGCGAACAGGGCACTGCGGTCCACGGGCGCGAGCAGGAGCGCCGTCAGGCTCTCTCGCTGGCGCTCGAGGCCCATGGCGCGCGTGGATCCGATGACCGAGGAGAAGGCGAACGCGGTCCAGAGGACCCCGGGCACGAGCTCGGCCGCCCCGAGCTCGCGCACGGTCGCGAGGTCGAAGGCGAAGCCGAACACGAGGAAGACGCTCAGGGAGAAGAGGACCATCGCGGCGCTGCTCTCGAAGGTCCGCAGCTCGATCCGGAGGTCCTTCGCGGCCACGAGCCAGGTCGCCTCGAGCGGGCCGGGTCCGCGCGAGGCATCAGCCGGCATGAGCGGCCCCGCGCCCTCCGGCGAGCTCCGCGTAGGTCTGCTCGAGGCTGCGAGTGGAGGTCTCCCGCGAAGGGCCGCGCGCCGCGAGGCGGCCGCGGGAAAGGAGCAGCCAGCGGTCGCAGAGGTCGAGTCCCTGGGAAAGATCGTGGGTGACCAGCAGGAAGCTCGACCCGGCGAGGCGCCGCTCGGAGAGGAGCCGCCGGAGCAGGGCCGCGCCTTCCTGATCGAGACCCGTGAACGGCTCGTCCAGGACCGCGAAGCGGGGGTCGTGGATCAGGGCTCGGGCGATGGACAGGCGCTGCTGCATGCCCCGGGAGAACGTGCGCACGGGGTCGTCGGCGCGTGCCTCGAGCCCGACCTCCCGGAGCCAGGCTGCCGCGATGTCGTCGGGTCGCGAAAGGCCGTGGAGGCGCGCGAAAAACCGGAGGTTCTCGCGTGCGGTCAGGTCGTCGTAGAGGAGCGTGTGGTGGCCGACGAAGCCGATCCCGAGCCGGGCATCGCCGCCCGAGCGCCACGGGTCCTTCCCGAGCAGCCGCAGCGTGCCCGTGCTTGGCTTGAGGCTCCCGGCGAGCAGCCGCGCGAGCGTCGTCTTGCCGGCGCCGTTCGGCCCGAACACGGCGACCGCCTCGCCGGGGCCGATGTCGAGGTCAATGTCCCTCACGGCGAACAGCGCGCCGAACTGGCGGCCGAGACCGCGGGCGCCCAGGACCGTATCAGCGTGCACGCGCGGCCGCCCGCCCGTCTCCTTCACGCCCTCGGCCCCGCGCCGGGTCCTCTGCTCGAGCGCCGGACGGGACCGTTTCCCCGAGTTCGTCGAGCCGTTTCAGGATCTCGACGGCGCGCGCGGAGAGCCTCGCCCTCAGCTCGCCGTAATCCTGCTCGCCCACCTTTCCGGTGTCTCGGTCGTCCTCGAGGTCCCTCAGCCCGGCCAGGATCATCTCGCGCTCGGCGAGGAGGTCGGCGAGCTCTCCGGGCACAGCGCGGGAGCGGTCCTCCTCGAGGGCGTCCTTCCGGAGCACGGGGGCGAGGACGAACGCCGCGGCGGCCGCGGCGAGCAGGAGGATGGCCGCGGTCTCCATCCTCAGCGCTCCTCGCGGAGGTGGCGCTCGAGCCGCGCCAGGTAGGGGTCGTCGGCGGCCACCGAGGGCGTCGTGTCCCGGGCCGCTCCCGCGGCTGCCTCGCGCGCCCACCGCCGGATCGCCAGGAAAAGGCCCGCGATTCCCCCGACGAGCGCGAAGCCCGGTCCGAGCCAGGCGAGGAGGTTGAAGCCCGAGGCCTTCGGTGCGATCAGGATCTTCTCCCCGTGTCGGGCGACGTAGTCGGCGACGACCTGGTCCCCGGTCCGGCCCTTCCGGATCTGCGCGGCGATCTCTTCCCGCATCTCCGCGGCGCGGCCGCACGCGCAGTCGTAGACCGACTGCGGGTGGCACCCGCAGTCGCACAGGATCACCCGCGCCGCCTTCTCGAACTCCCCGCGGTCCACGTCGGGAGGCAGGGGGCCGGCGCCGAGGCAGAGAAGGACGCCCAGCACGGCCGCGCCCGGCAGGACACGGCGCCGCACCCTCTCACGCCGCCGCAACGGCGCGCTCCTCGAGGGCGATGGCGGCCTTCAGGCGCTTCCGCTCGCGCCGGTCGGGAAGCACGGCGACGTGGGTCCCGACGAGGAAGATGAGGCCTCCGAGCCAGATCAGGTTCACCATCGGATTCACGAAGACCCGGAAGTTCGCCTGGCCGGTGAACGGGTCCACGGCGAGCGGGATCACGTAGAGGTCCTCGCCGAGGCGCGACGGGGCGAGCGGCGAGAGCGAGGGTCGGATGGCGACCTCGGTGGACGGCGTCTTCAGCTCGCGTCCGGCGGTGGCCTCGAGCGACTGGACGAGCCGGTAGAGGCCGGCGACGGCGGCCTGGTAGGCCTCCGTCCCGCGGTCCGCCCGCTCCTTGACGGCACGGAACGCCTCGCGCAGGGCCGGGTGGACGAGATTGAGGTGGAAGCGCTGCTCGCCCTCGAGTCGTTCGAGCAGGTTCCCGCGGTGGAAGACGAGGAGCTCGGTGACGGCGGCCAGGTGGTCGTCCACCGCCTCGAGACGGTACCCGTCGTAGCGCAGCGCGTAGTCCCCGGCGCGCAGGATGCCCCCGGGCTCGAGCACCTGGACGTATTCCTTCTGGTAGGCCGAGGAGCCCGCGATCCCGATGAAGACCACCACGACGCCGGCGTGCACGATGTAGCCGCCGTAGCGGCGCTTGTTCTTGAGGACGAGCCGGGCCAGCGCGACCGGCAGGCTCTCGCCGTGCTGGCGCGCCCGCGCGCGCGCTCCGCGGGAGAACTCCTGCACGACGGTCCCGAGCACGAACGCGCCCAGCGCGAACGTGAGCGCCGGGTAGAAGACCTCGACCTCCTCGAGGAAGCCGGCCACGTCCAGCCGGGCCAGCACCGTCCCCGCCCGTCCCGCGGCCGCCAGGAACGCCCGCCCGTCGAGGATCAGGAGGGCCAGCAGCACCCAGAGGCCGACGAGGGCGGGCACCGTGAAGCTGCGCTTGAGGTTCGAGGCCGTCGCCCGCCGCCAGGCGATCAGCGGTCCGACCCCCGTCAGGAACAGCAGCACGAGGGCCCACGGGACGTTGACCAGGTTGAAGATCGGGGGGCCCATGGTCACCTTCCGGCCGGTCACGGCTTCCGAGAGGATCGGGAAGGTGGTCAGGAACAGAACGGTCAGCGCGATCCCCACGAGGATCAGGTTGTTGAACAGGAAGGCGGACTCGCGCGAGAGGACCGACTCGAAACGGGCGGCCGACCGCAGGTCGTCCAGCCGGAGGACGACCAGGGCGAGCGAGCCGAAGAAGACGATGCCGAGGAAGATCGCGAAGGCGGGCCCGATGTTCGACGTGGCGAAGGAGTGGACCGAGGAGATGATGCCGCTGCGGGTCAGGAACGTCCCGAAGATCGCCAGGCAGAACGTGAGAAGGATCAGGACCACGTTCCACACCCTGAGCATCCCCTTCTTCTCCTGCACCATCACCGAGTGCAGGAAGGCGGTTCCCACCAGCCAGGGCATGAGCGAGGCGTTCTCGACGGGATCCCAGGCCCAGTAGCCTCCCCAGCCGAGCTCGATGTAGGCCCAGTAGGCTCCCATGAGGATGCCGGTGCCCAGGAAGAACCACGAGAACAGCGTCCAGCGGCGCGTCGTGCGGAACCATACGTCCCCGGTGCGCCGCGTGGCGAGGGCCGCGATGGCGAACGCGAAGGGGATCGTGAAGCCCACGTAGCCGAGGTAGAGGAACGGCGGGTGGGCCATCATCCAGAAGTTCTTGAGCTGCGGGTTCAGGCCGACCCCGTCGGGCCGCGCGGGGCCCATCGTGAAGGGGCTCTCGATGAAGTTCAGGAGGACGAGGAAGAACAGCTCGACGGTGCCGACGACCGCGGTCACCCAAGGCATCAGGGCCCGGTTCTTGGCGCGGTTCGTCCACACCGACAGGGCTCCCATCGAGGAGAGGATCGCCACCCACAGCAGCAGGCTTCCCGCCTGGCCGCCCCACAGTGCGGCGATCTTGTACGGGAGCCTCTGCGAAGAGCTCGAGTAGTGATAGACGTAGTCGAGCCGGAAGTCGTCGGTCAGAAAGCCGTACTCGAGCGCCACGATGGCCACGAGCACGAGGACCGCCACGACGAGAAGGGCGCGCTCGCCGCTGCGCTTGAGGCCGCGTCCGCCCTGGATGCAGGCGAGCAGGGAGGACACCGCGGCCCAGCCCGCCGCGAGCAGAGCCAGGAAAAGGCTGAAGTGGCCGACCGTGGCCATCCGCTCAGGACCGCGCCTGCCGGTCCGTGGCTGCCTCGTACTTGGATGGGCACTTGGCGAGGAGCGTGCTCGCGCGGAACGTGCCGTCGGCGCCCAGCGCCCCCTCGACCACGACGTCCGCCTCGTCCACGAAGGTGTCGGGGACGATCCCGTGGTAGGCGACGCGCAGCGTGGCGAGCCCGTCGCTCATCTCGAAGCGCACGTCCTGGCCCGTAGGCAGCCGCTCGATGCTTCCCACCACCACCTTCCCGGCGATCCGGCGCGTTCCTTCCCGCGCGGAAGGATCCTGGAAGAACTCGCTGACCGTCTGGTAGTAGACCATCCCGCCCGGCCGGTTGACGCCCACCGCCAGCAGGAAGAGCATGCTGGCGACCACGCCGCTGCCGAGCAGGAGGAACTTGACAAGCCGCCGGTCCATTGGAGGGCCCGCCGTGTCGAGCGCCCATTCTAGGGAGGGCTCCCGGACGTGTCAACGGAGACGGGGCCGCCCCGCCTCCTGTTTGCCGCTCCTCGCAGCGCAATGTTAGAGTAGCTCGGTTTCATCGGCGGCGAGGCGATGAGGCACATCCGGGAGAAGCTCGAGGAGGAGTTGCGGGCGCTCGAGCGAGAGCTCCGCGTGGACCTTCCGCGCGAGATCAAGACCGCCGTGTCCATGGGGGATCTGCGGGAGAACGCCGAATACCACGCGGCGCTCGAGCGGCAGCGCTACGTGAAGGCGAGGATCCAGCAGATCCGCGGGCGCTTGACCGAAATCGGCACGATGAATCTCTCCCGGATCCCGCGGGATCGCGCCGCGCTGGGCTCGGTGGTGACCGTCCACGACCTGGACACGGGCGAGGAGGTCCGCTACGAGCTGGTCGTGCCGGAGCTGGCGGACCTCGACCAGGGACTCGTGTCCATCTCGTCGCCGGTGGGTCGAGGGCTCGTGGGCCGGAAAGAGGGCGACGAGGTCGCGATCCGCATCCCTTCCGGCTTGAGGCGCTACCGGATCGTGGCGCTCAGGACCGTGCACGACGGGGCGGGCGGTTGAGGCCGTACCGGGCGATCGTGAGCAGGATCTTCGCTGCCGCGCCGACCGAGCCGCGGACCGTGCCGCTCACCTTGGAGACGCCGACGCGCCGCCGGTAGCTGACGGGCACCTCCACGGCCCGCAGGCCGCAGCGCGCTGCCTTGATCTGCATCTCGACGGTCCAGCCGTAGCCGCGGTCCGTCATGCCGAGCTCGAGCAACGCCGCCCACCGGATGGCGCGGAACGGCCCGAGGTCGCTGGCCTGGGCCCCGATCCACCAGCGCAGCAGCCGCGCGGCCAGGGCGTTTCCCAGCCTGCTGTGAGCCGGAAGGGCCCCGCGCTGCCGGCAGCCGAGCACGCGGGACCCGACGACCAGATCCGCCTCGCCGCGGGCGATGGGGTTCACGAGCAGCGGCAGCTCCTCCGGGTGATCGCTGAAGTCCGCGTCGAGGAACACGACGACCTCCGGCGGGGTCGGCAGGCGCGACAGGCGCACGATCCCCGCGAGGCAGGCCGAGCCGTATCCCCGCCGCGGCTCGTGAACGACCGCGGCGCCCAGGGCCCGCGCCGCCTCCGCCGTCCCGTCCACCGAGCCGTTGTCCACGACCACGACCTGGCGGACGAGGTGGCGCGGCAGGGAGCCGAGGACGAGCGGAAGCCCCTCGCGCTCGTTGAGAGCGGGGATCACCACGTCCACCGTGGGCCAGGCGATCGCGCTCATGTTCCGGCTCCCGAGACGGGAAGGGGTCGGATCGAGGGGGGCGTATTATAGGCGCCCTCCTCCGCTCGAGCGCTCGGGCCGCGACGGGAGCGGGAGGCATGCCGGTGGAAGCGCACGCGAGGGAGCGCGCGGCGGCCGCGAGCCTGCTCGAGGCGCTCCGCCCGCGCCAGTGGATCAAGAACCTGGTCGTCCTCGCTCCCTGCGTCTTCGCGGGGCGCCTCGCCGATTCGGTCGCCGCCGCGCGCGCCCTGGCCGCGTTCGCGGTCTTCTGCGGTCTGTCGTCGGGCGTCTACCTGTTCAACGACGTCGCCGACCGGGAAGAGGATCGCGCGAACCCCCGCAAGCTGCACCGGCCGGTGGCTTCGGGGCGCCTGTCGCCGGCGATCGCCCTGCTCGCAGCCTCGGTGCTGTTCGCCGCGGGCCTGTCGGGTGCGGCCGCCCTCGGCAGGTCGTTCGCGGCCGCCGCGGCGGCCTACGTTGCGCTCAATCTCGCGTACTCGATCGCGCTGAAGCGGGTCGTGATCGTGGACGTGATGGCCGTCGCGGCGGGGTTCCTGCTCCGGGCGTGGTCGGGCGCGCTCGTGCTCGCCGTCGAGGTGTCGTCCTGGCTCGTGCTCTGCACGGCGCTGCTCGCCCTGTTCCTCGGCTTCGTCAAGCGCCGGCAGGAGATGGCGACGCTCGCCGCCGCGAGCCCGGCGCAGCGGCCGATCCTCAGGGAGTACAGCCTCCCCTTCCTCGACCAAATGATCGCCGTCGTGACGTCCTCGACCGTGCTGGCGTACGCGCTCTACGCGTTCTCGCCGGAGGTGGCGCAGAAGCTCGGCACGGGGCACATGGGGCTCACCTTCCCGTTCGTCCTTTTCGGGATCTTCCGGTACCTCTACCTCGTCCACCAGCGCGGCGAAGGCGACAACCCGACGGCGGTCCTCCTCGGCGACCCGCCGCTGCTGATCACGGTGACGCTGTGGGGCGCCTCGGTGGTCGTCGCGATCTACCTCTGGCGCTGAGCAGCCCGGCGGGCTTCCTTGACTCGTCCTGGACCGCTGCCTACGTTTCCCGCGAAGGCAGGGCGGCAACGAGATTCCTTTCGCCCGGCGCCCGGAGGCCGGGCGCCGGGGCGCGGGTTCGCGAGGGGGCGCCCGCCCGAGCGGTCCTGCCGGCCTCGGAGCGCGAAGCAGCGGCATGAGCGAGAGCGTCGCGGGACCGGACCGGGCCTCCGTCCTCGTCGTGGACGACTCGAACCTCCTGCGCGGCATCCTCAAGGAGGAGCTCGAGGCGGAGGGCTTCGAGGTGCACCTCGCCGAGGATGGCGAGGATGGGCTCGACCTGGCGCGCGGGCTGCGGCCCGACGCCGTGCTGCTCGACGTGGGCGTGCCGCGGCTGGACGGATTCGAGGTGTGCCGGCGGCTGAAGGCCGACGAGGCGACGAGCCACATTCCGATCCTGATCCTCTCGGCGTCGAACGAGCTCAAGGACAAGCTGGCCGGCTTCGAGGCGGGCGCCGACGACTATCTCGCGAAGCCGTTCTTCACCAAGGAGCTCCTCGCGCGCCTGCGCTCCACCCTCCGCACCAAGGAGAACGTCGAGTCGAGCCGCCGGCTGGGGCAGCACTACCTCGAGATGCTGTTCAGCATCGGCTCGGCGATCACGTCGCCGTTCAAGGTGGACGACGAGCTGGACGTCATCCTGCGGAACACGCTCGTGGCCGTGCAGGCCCCCGAGGGGGCCATCCTGCTGCTCGATCCTGCGGAGGGGATGCTCGAGGTGCGCGCCACGGCAGGCTACGACGGGGACAGGGGACCGCGCCTCGGCGCCCGCTTCCGCATCTCGGACAAGCTGCCGGTCCTGCACCCCGAGGAGCCGGGAGTCCCCCTCGGCATCCGCGTTCACGAGGATCCCGCCCGGCAGGCGGCCTTCGTCCCCATGGTGGCGAAAGAGCGGCTCGTGGGGGGAATCGAGGTGGGCCTCGGCGGCCGCAAGCCGCGCCTTTCCGCCAACGAGCAGAAGATCCTCTACGCCCTGGCGTCGCAAGCGGCCATCTTCATCGAGAACGCCCGGCTCGAGCGAGACGTCCGCTCCATGTTCCTCAGCATCATCGTGTCCATGGCCAGCGCCGTGGACGCGCGCGACGCCTACACACACGGGCACTCGCTGCGGGTGGCCCGGACCTCGCTGCTGCTCGGCCAGCAGCTCGCGCTGCCCCGCGAGCGCATGGAGCCGCTGCTGCTCGCGGGCATCCTCCACGACGTGGGCAAGATCGGCATGCCCGACCACATCCTCAAGAAGCCCGGCAGGCTCAACCGCGAGGAGTTCGAGATCATGAAGGAGCATCCCGTGGCGGGCGCGCGCATGCTGTCCCACATCCCCGCCCTCGCCGAAGTGATCCCCGGCATCCGCCACCACCACGAGTTCTGGGACGGCTCCGGGTACCCGGACGGCATGGCGGGCGAGGCGATCCCGCTCTCCGGTCGGATCATCCTCGTCAGCGACGCCCTGGACGCCATGACGACGGACAGGATCTACCGCAAGGGGATGTCGCTCGATCGCGCCCTGGGGGAGCTCCGGAAGTACGCCGGGAGCCAGTTCGACCCGCGCCTCGTGGAGGCCTTCGAAACGGCCTGCCGCGAGGGGCGGATCGGGGAGGCGACCTCCCGGACCACCCCCACCCTGCACGAGCTGATCGAGCAGATCCGATGACGGGAGGGCGCGGGCCGTCGGGGGGCCGCCCGATGCTGCTCGCGGTGGACGACAGCCGGCTCGTGCGGGAGATCATCCGAGACTACTTCGCCCGGGAGGGATTCGACATCACCGAGGCGGCGGACGGCGCGTCGGCGCTGGAGAGCCTGCGGGCGCTGCCCGCTCCGGACGCGATCGTCGCCGACGTCCTCATGCCCGGGATGGACGGCTGGGAGCTGTACAGGGAGGTTCGATCGAACCCGGCGACGGCGGACGTCCCGTTCGTCTTCCTGACCGTCGAGGCGGATCCTCCGAAGCGCGTCCAGGCCCTGCGGCTCGGGGCCGACGACTACGTCGTCAAGCCCTTCGACGTGGCGGAGCTCCACGCGCGGGTGGTCCGCCTCACCGAGCGGCGCGCCGCGGCCGGCCGCGACGTTCCCCTGGCCGGGAGCCTCGACTTTCTCCCGCTCGCGGACCTGCTCCAGCTGCTGGCGCTCAACGGCAGGGACGTCGAGCTGGGCGTGCGGCGCAATGGCGACTCGGGCGAGATCGTGCTCGAGGGAGGGGAGCTGCTGCACGCCCGGTGCGGCCGCGCCTCCGGGCGGAAGGCGCTCTACAGGATCCTCGGCTGGAAGGAGGGGGCTTTTCGGGTGCGACCGCTCGCGCGGCCACCGGCGGAGCGCACGCTGCAGGGACCCGCGGCGCAGGTCGTCATGGACGGGCTCGTCGCGCTCGACGAGTGGAATCGCTTCCGGGAGAGCCTCCCCCCGACCGGTTCGACCCTCCGGCGCACGCGCGCCTGCCGGTCGCGCTCGCGAGGCCGCGAGACGACGCCCGCCGAGCGGGGGGTCCTCGCGCGGCTCGCGCGGCCCCTCGGCGTGGGCGATCTCCTCGAGGAGAGCCCGCTGCCCGACGCGGAGCTGGCCGAGGCGATCTGCTCGCTGCTCGAGGCCGGGATCGTCGAGGCGGTGTAGCCGATCCCCGCGGGGGCGGCGCGCGCCCGGCGGCCCCGATGCCGCCCTCCCGCATTGACATGCGCGGAGTCCCCGGCCAAGACTGGGCGCGTGCTGCGCGCGGAGACGTCGCTTCGCTACCTCAAGGGAGTCGGCCCGCGCCGGGCCGAATCGCTGCGGAAGCTCGGGCTGTGCACCGTCGAGGATCTTCTGTACGTGCTTCCGTTCCGTTACGAGGACCGGCGCGCTTTCGCGCGCGTCACGGACCTGGTCCCGTTCGGAAGCGAGACCACGCTCGACGTCCGGATCGCCCGGGCGCGCTTGATCCGCACGCGGCGGCCCGGCTTCACGCTGTTCGAGGCGGTGCTCGAGGACGCCACGGGGTCCGTGCGCGCGCTCTGGTACAACCAGCCCTATCTGGAGAAGGCGCTGCGGCCGGGGCGCCGCGCGGTCGTGTTCGGCCGCGCGGTCCTCGATCGCCGCGGCGGCGACCTGATCCTGGAGAATCCCGACTACGAGCTGCTGGACGAAGGCGACGCGGAAGGGATCCACACGGGGCGGATCGTTCCCGTCTATCGCAGGCTCGGCGAGCTGAGCTCCCGCATGCAGCGGAGCCTCCTCCACCGGGCGCTCCAGGACCTCGATCCCGCCTCTGTGCCCGAGATCCTGCCGGCCCACGTCGCTCGCAGGCGCGGGCTGCTGCCCCGCCTCGAGGCGCTGCGCAGGACCCACTTCCCACCCCCCGAGGTCTCCCTCGAGGAGCTCGCCGCCCGGCGCACCGAGGCGCAGCTGCGGCTCGCCTTCGAGGAGGTCTTCGTCCTGCAGCTCGCCCTCGCGCTCCGGCGCGAGGCGGCGCGCAGCGAGCGGCGACGGGTCGCCTACCAGGTCACCGACGCGATGCGGACCCGCCTCGCCCGCCTCTTGCCGTTCCGGCTGACCGAGGGCCAGAAGCGGGCCCTCCGGGAGATCGGGGCGGACCTGCGCTCGCCGCGCCCCATGAACCGCCTCCTGCAGGGCGACGTCGGCTCGGGCAAGACCATCGTGGCGCTGCTCAGCCTCCTCGTTGCCGTCGAGAACGGCTCCCAGGGGGCCTTTCTCGTCCCGACCGAGATCCTCGCGGAGCAGCACTACAGGAACTTCCAACGGTTGTTCGCCGAGCGGGGGGCGCCGTACCGGATCGCCCTGCTGACCGGCTCGGTGCGCGGCGCCGGCAGGCGGCGCGCGCTCGAGGGGCTCGAGTCGGGCGCGATCGAGCTCGTCGTGGGCACGCACGCGCTGTTCGACGAGAACGTCCGGTTTCGCAGGCTGGGTCTCGTCGTGGTGGACGAGCAGCACCGCTTCGGCGTCCTGCAGCGAGCGGCCCTCGCCGAGAAGGGCCTCCATCCCGACGTCCTGGTGATGACGGCGACGCCGATCCCGCGCTCGCTCGCTCTCACCGTCTACGGCGATCTGGACGTGTCCGTGATCGACCAGCTCCCGCCCGGCCGGCTTCCCGTCAAGACCCTCGTGCGGGAGGAGGCGGACCGGGACCGCGTGTACCGGGGCGTGCGAAGCGAGGTGGAGAAGGGCAGGCAGGCCTACGTCGTCGTGCCGCTCGTGGAGGCCACCGAGCGGAGCGACCTCAAGGCGGCGACCGCCTTCGCGAGGCAGGTCGAGGAGCGGTACTTCCGGGACCTGCGGGTCGGTCTGCTCCACGGCCGCATGAAGGCGGCCGACAAGGACCGGGTCATGAGCGAATTCGCCCGGGGGAGGATCCACGTCCTGGTGGCCACGACGGTCGTCGAGGTGGGCGTGGACGTGCCCAACGCCACCGTGATGGTCGTCGAGCACGCGGAGAGGTTCGGGCTCTCGCAGCTGCACCAGCTGCGGGGCAGGGTGGGGCGCGGCGGCGCGCGCTCGTACTGCATTCTCATGGTCGGCGAGGGAGTCAAGACCCGCGAGGCGGTGGAGCGCCTGAGGATCATGACCGAAACCCAGGACGGCTTTCGGATCGCGGAGAAGGACCTGCAGCTGCGGGGTCCGGGCTCGGTCTTCGGCACGGACCAGCACGGGCTGAGCGATCTCCAGTTCCTCGCCGTGGCGCTCGGCAACCCCCGCCTGATCGAGGCCGCGCGTGCCGAGGCGCTCGCGCTGGTCAGCGGCGGCGACGCTTCCCGCGACGCGGCCCGCCGGGCGCTGGCCGCCCTGAGGCCCGGCTGGCGGCGGAGATTTGAGCTGGCCGGGGTGGGTTGACGGCGGGCCGTCGCGCCCGCATGCTCCGCTCACCCCCGATGCAGAATACCGAGGAGGTGAGTCATGCATCGAGCCGCGAAGACGTTCGCGATGCCCCTGCTCGTCCTGGCCTTCGGCTGCATGCTCGGCCCCGGCCCCGCGTCGGCGGCCGAGGTCGCGGCGCCCGCCGTGCTCGCTCCCGACGCCGGCTGCGGGCTCCCCGATCCGACGGCCCCGACCGAGGAGCCCCTCTTCACGCCCGTCGAGTCCACCGGGGACCCGGCGGACGTCGCCGTCGAGGGGCGTGTGGAGGAGGAGGCGGAGCCCTCGGACCACAAGCCGGGTCACCCCGCGCCGCCGCCGAAGCGCAAGGGGTTCTGCCGCTGCGGGTGCGGGATCGGCTGCACGACGGACGCCGACTGCGGGCCGGGAGGAAGCTGCGACGCGTTCGTGACGTGCTGCTGAGGGCGCCTGCCTCGCAGCTGTCCAGGGCGCGCCTTCCGGCCGCGCGCGCGAAGGCGCGCCCGTCGTTCCGGGCAGAGACGGGCTGACCAGCTACGCGCTCGGGTTCTGCATCATCTGCAGGAACTCCTCGTTCGAGCGCGTCTTGGACATCTTGTCGATCAGCAGCTCCATGGCCTCCACCGGGGACATCTGGTTCAGGATCTTCCGCAGGATCCAGACCTTGTTCAGCGTCTCCCTCGGCAGGAGCAGCTCCTCCTTCCGCGTGCCCGACCGCTCGATGTCCATCGAGGGGAACACCCTGCGGTCCGTGAGCTTGCGATCGAGGTGCAGCTCCATGTTCCCGGTGCCCTTGAACTCCTCGAAGATCACGTCGTCCATGCGGGAGCCGGTGTCGATCAGCGCGGTCGCCATGACGGTGAGCGAGCCGCCCTCCTCCACGTTTCGCGCGGCCCCGAAGAACCGCTTGGGCCGCTGCAGCGCGTTGGCGTCGATCCCGCCGGAGAGCACCTTGCCCGACGGCGGCTGGACAGTGTTGTAGGCCCGGGCCAGCCGCGTGATGCTGTCCAGCAGGATGACCACGTCCTTCTTGTGCTCGACCAGACGCTTCGCCTTCTCGACGACCATCTCGGCCACATGCACATGCTGCTGGGCGGGCTCGTCGAACGTCGAGGAGACGACCTCGCCCGCCACCGAACGCTGCATGTCGGTGACCTCCTCGGGGCGCTCGTCAATGAGCAGCACGATCAGGTAGACCTCCGGGTGGTTGGCGGTGATCGAGTTGGCGATGGACTGCAGGAGCATGGTCTTGCCGGTGCGGGGCGGGGCCACCATGAGCCCGCGCTGTCCCTTCCCGATGGGCGTCAGCAGGTCCATGATGCGACCCGCCACGTTGTCCGGCCCGGTCTCGAGGCGAAGGCGCTCCAGCGGGTAGAGCGGCGTCAGGTTGTCGAACAGAATCCGGTCGCGGATCTTCTCGGGGTCGTCGAAGTTGACGGCGAGGACCTTGATGAGTGCGAAGTAGTTCTCTTCCTGCTTCGGCGGGCGGACCTGGCCCGACACCGTGTCGCCGGTGATGAGACCGAAGCGCTTGATCTGCGAGGGAGAGACGTAGATGTCGTCGGGCCCCGGCAGGTAGTTGTAGTCCGGATGCCGCAGGAAGCCGTAGCCGTCCTGGAGCACCTGGAGCACGCCCTCCGCGAAGACGAGTCCGCTCCGCTCCGACTCGGCCTTCATGACCTCGAAGATGAGGTCCTGCTTGCGCATGCTCGCGGCCCCCTCGATGCCGAGGCGCCGCGCGGCGGCGGCCAGGTCCTGGTGCCCCATCCTGTACAGCTGGCTGAGGTCCACGCCCCGCTCGTCGCCGAGCTCGACGGTGGTACCGCCCGCTCCGGGGTCGTCCTGCGCGGCGTACGGTCCGTCGTGGCGGTCCCCGGGCCCGGCGGGCATTCCGCCGCCGAGGCGCGACTCCCGCGACAGCTGGTCGGAGCCGGGCGAACCGCGGCGTCCGCGTCGAATCTCGCTCATAGGGTCTCCTCGAGGCTCGGGCTCCGCCCGCTCACCCGGCGCCCGTGGGGACTCGCCGCCCGCAGCCTCGTCGTCGCGCAGGGGAGGCCGGGTCCGCGAACATCGGGCGCGTCTCCGAGCGTGGGCATGCCGCGGTGTGCCGGAGAAGGGGAGCCGCGGCGGGACTATACCACGCGGATCCGCGAAGGGTCCAGCTTGCCGAGGGCTCTCGCTGTCGCAGGCGCCCGGGTCGGCAGGTCCGGCTCTCCGAACAGTCGCGCGAGGGACGGCCCGTCGTCCACGTCGTACCACGGGGGCGTCTCGAGGAGGCGGAGCGCGGACTCGAGCGCGCGCCTCCGCGTCGCCTCCAAGACGTCGCGTCCTCCCCACGGGATGTCCCGGAACAGCGCGCCGATCGGCTCCCGCGCCGCGAGCAGCACGTAGCCTCCATCTTCGGCCGGGCACAGCGCGGCGTGCGCTCCTCGGTCGAGCGCGGCGAGCGCCCCGCGCAGGCGGTCCGCCGGCAGCGTCGGGGCGTCGGCGGCGACCAGCACCGTCGCGCGC
>JBBIHW010000024.1:0-18159 GCA_037446795.1 Acidobacteriota bacterium | reverse complement strand
GGCGGAGGTAAAACCAGGGGGCGCCCGGCGCGTCCCGGTGGAGGCAGCCGTCGCGCTCTAGCTCCTAGACCTGGGCCCGCGCGCGCGGGCCCCCTGCCTCCACCTCGGCGGCCTCGAGCGGGCGCTCGGCCGCGGCGCAGACCAGGTGCTGGCCGGCGACGATCCGGTTCCAGCGATCGAGCACGGCGCGCTCGTACGCCTCGCCGAAGAACACCTCGGGGTGGGCGACCAGATACTGGTCGAGCGCGTCCGGCATCGCGACGAGGACGACCAGGCAGTCCCGGTCCTGGCGGCCGGCGCGGCCGATCCGCTGCCACGCCGAGGTCATCGAGCCGGGGTAACCGACGAGCACGCAGGCGTCGAGACCGCCCACGTCGATGCCCAGCTCGAGGGCGCTCGTCGAGAGCACGGCGAGCAGGTCCCCGCCGAACAGCCGGGCCTCGATCCGCCTCCGCTCCTCGGGAAGGTAGCCCGCCCGGTAGGGGGCGACCCGCCGCCGGAGGTCGGGCGCCTCCTGGACGAGCCACGCGTGGATGAGCTCGGTGATCCTGCGCGCCTTCGTGAAGGCGATCGTCCGCAGCTCGGCCCGGACCGCTTCCCGCACGACGCGGACGGCGAGGGTGTAGGGCGACACGCCGAACGGGTTCAGGAAGACCACGTGGCGTCCCGCAGCGGGGGCCCCCGAGGCCGTGATCACCGAGAAGGGGGAGCCGGCGAGCGCCTCCGAGAACTCGGCGGGGTTGCCCACCGTGGCCGACGCCGCGAGGAAGCCGGGCGAGGCGCCGAGGCGGCTGGCGAGCCGCCGGAGCCGGGCCAGGATGTGGTGCACGTGGGCGCCGAACACGCCGCGGTAGACGTGCAGCTCGTCGAGGACGACCCACCGCAGCCGCTCGAGCAACGGCCTCCACTCGTCGTGGTACGCCAGGATCCCGTGGTGAAGCATGTCCGGGTTCGTGACCAGGATCTCGGGCGGGTCCGAGCGGATGCGCCGCCGGGCCGCCTCCGGCGTGTCCCCGTCGTAGATCTCGAACCGGGGCGGTCTCAGCAGGCCGGTCGCCGCGGCGAGCCGCCGCAGCGAGGCCACCTGATCCTGGGCGAGGGCCTTGGTCGGGTAGAGGAGGAGGGCGCGAGAGCCGGGCTCTGCGAGCAGCGTCTCGAGGACCGGCAGCGCGAACACGAGGGTCTTGCCCGATGCCGTCGGCGTGACGGCGAGGACGTTGCGGCCCTCCCGGGCCAGGTCGACGGCTTCCGCCTGGTGTCGGTAGAGGCGGCTGATCCCGCAGGAGGCGAGCGCACGGGCGAGCGGCCCTGCGAGCGGGCGCGAGGGGTCCGCGTAACTCGCCTCGCGTCCCGGAAGATGCCGGTAGTGGACCGCGACGGGACCGATCGCGGGATGCCCGAGAAGGCGCTCGACGAAGTCGCGCATGGGACGTCCGCCGAGAATTCTACGGGGGCGCACCAGGACGCCGGACCCTCTCGCCCGTCGCCCGGGTGGCGTCCGTCCCCGCAGCGGAATCCAACCTCTCCGTCACCCCGGGGAATGCCAGGGTCTGGACTGGATTTCCCCTCCTGCCGGAAGAGCGTCGAGGAAGTCGGCGGGCAGCGGCGAGACGACCCCCACGTACCGGCCGCTCGACGGGTCCTCGAAGGCGAGGCGGGCGCAGTGGAGGAGCTGCCGGCGCGGCCCTCCTTCCTCGATCCTCGCGTCGCGGGCCCCGCGCACGAGATCGAGGTAGTCGCGGTCGGGCCTCCCGTACAGGATGTCGCCGACGACCGGGTGCCCGATCGCGGCGAGGTGAACGCGGATCTGGTGGCGCCGGCCCGTCCGCGGAACGACCCGAAGGAGGGTGGCGTGGGGGAATCGCCCGACGACCGCGAAGTCGGTCCGGGCGGCCTCGCCCGAAGGGCGCACCTCGCGCCGCACGAAGACGCGGCTCGCCTCCGCTCTGCCGATCGGCAGCTCGATCCGTCCCTCCTCGACCGCGACCACGCCCCGGACGAGGGCCAGGTACTCCTTCAGGACGAGACCCCGCTCGAAGGCGCGCGACAGCCTGCGCGCGGACTCCGAGCACGTGGCGACGAGCAGAACGCCGCTCGTCTCCCGGTCGAGCCGGTGCGCGAGCCGCAGCGCGTCGTTTCCCTCCTGGCGCCGCAGGATCCGGATCAGGGAGTTGTCTCGGACCGAGTTCACCGGATGGGAGACGATCCCGGCAGGCTTGTCCACCGCGAGCCAGTCCTTCCCGCGCGCGAGGATCGGGATCGAGCAATCGAGGGGGGGCTCGCACAGCGGCTCGAAGCCGATGCGGACCTCGCCCCCCGGCAGGACCCGCGTCGCCGGCCGCGGCCGCGCCGCCCACGACAGAGCGATCCGCGTGCGGATCGCCCGCTGCAGGCGCGCTCGGGACGCGCTCGGGAGCTTCTCCTTGAGGAACCGGTCGAGCCGCTTCCCGCGGTCGGAGGGGCCGACGACGTAGACGGTGGCGGGCTGTCTCATCGCCGCCACGTCAGCGCGCGGAGGATCGCGGCGTTCGCCTCGGGCATGGGCAGCGACGCGAGCTCGGCCGGGGGCCGCCACGCCCACCTCCGGCCGCCGTCCACGTGCACCTGCCCGGCGGGCTCCCGGATCAGGTAGGCGTGGAGCCGTACGGTCCGGTCCGGGTAGCTGTGGACGAGCACGACGAGGGGCTCCGCCGTTGCGCCCTCGAGCCCGGTCTCTTCTTTGAGCTCCCGCAGCGCCGCGCTCTGCGGCTCCTCGCCGGGCTCGATCTTCCCGCCGGGGAACTCCCAGAGACCGCCGAGGTGGGCGGCGGCGCCGCGCTCGGCCACCAGGATCCTCCCGCCGCGCAGCGCGACGGCGAGGGCGACCTCGAAGCTCGGGGGAAGGCGGCCTTCCCGGCTCAATACGTGTAGAACCCGCGGCCGTTCTTCCGGCCGAGCCAGCCCGCCTCGACGTACTTGCGCAGCAGCGGGCACGGCCGGTACTTGTCCTCGCCGAGCCCGTCGTGGAGGACCTCGAGGATCGCCAGACAGGTGTCGAGCCCGATCAGGTCCGCCAGGGCCAGCGGGCCCATCGGGTGGTTCATGCCGAGCTTCATGACCGTGTCAATGGCCTCGCGCGTGGCGACACCTTCCTGCAGGCAGTAGACCGCCTCGTTGATCATCGGCATCAGGACGCGGTTGCTGACGAATCCGGGGAAGTCGCGGCACTCCACGGGCGTCTTGCCGAGCCGTTCGGCCAGATCGAAGACGGCGGCCCGGGTCTCGTCCGAGGTCTGCAGCCCCCGGATCACCTCGACGAGCTTCATGACCGGAACCGGGTTCATGAAGTGCATCCCGATGACGCGGTCCGGCCGGCCCGTGGCCGCCGCGATCCGGGTGACGGGCAGCGACGACGTGTTCGTGGCCAGGATGGTCTCGGCCGGGCACAGCCGGTCGAGCGCGGCGAAGACGTCCAGCTTGATGTCGAGCCGCTCGGGCGCCGCCTCGACGACGAAGTCCGCCGCGGCGAGCTTCTCGAGGGAGGTCGTGCCCTCGATGCGGGAAACCGCCTGCTCCCTTTCCGCGGGGGTGATCTTCTGCTTCTCCACGGCCCGGTCGAGCTGGCGGGCGATCCCCTCGATCCCCTTCCGCACGAGCCCGTCCTCGAGGTCGCGCAGGATCACGCGGTAGCCGGCCTGGGAGGCCACCTGCTCGATCCCGCTGCCCATCTGGCCGGCGCCGACGACCCCGATCGTTCGAGGCTCCATCAGAGCCTCCGGATCGCCATCGCCACGGCGTTGCCTCCGCCGAGGCACAGCGCCGCGATCCCGCGCGCGAGCCCGCGGTCCTCGAGGGCATGGAGGAGGGTCGTGAGGATGCGCGCGCCGGACGCCCCGATCGGGTGGCCGAGCGCCACGGCGCCGCCGTGCACGTTGTGCCGCGCCGGGTCGATGCCGAGCGCCCGCCGCAGAGCGACCTGCTGCACCGAGAACGCCTCGTTGAACTCGTAGAGGTCCACGTCGGCGGCGCTCCAGCCGGTCAGCTCCCACACTCTGCGCACGGCCTTCTCCGGGGCCATCATGACCAGCTCGGGGGCCACACCGCTCGAGGCGTACGCCACGATCTCGGCGCGCGGCTCGAGCCCGAGCCGCCTCGCAGCCGCCTCCGAGGCCACGACGACGGCCGCCGCCCCGTCGTTGACCGGCGGGGCGTTGCCCGCGGTCACGGTCCCGTCCTTCTTGAAAGCCGGCTTCAGGGACCGCAGCGCCTCGAGAGAGGTGTCCCGGCGCGGGCACTCGTCCGTGTCGAAGAGAACCGTGTCCCCCTTCTTGCCCCGCAGCTCCACCGGGACGATCTCGCGCTTGAACTTCCCGGCGTCCATGGCCGCGATCGCCTTGCGGTGGCTGTCGAGGGCGAAGCGGTCCTGCTCCTCCCTCGAGACCTCGTAGCGCTCGGCGACGACCTCTCCGGTCATTCCCATGTGGTAGTCCTTGTAGGCGTCCCACAGGCCGTCGTGGATCATCGAGTCGAGGAGCTGCTGGTGGCCCATGCGGTAGCCCTGCCGCAGGCCTCTCAGGAGGAACGGAGCGTTCGACATGGACTCCATGCCGCCGGCGACGACCACCTGACCGTCGCCGCAGCGGATCGCCTGGGCCGCCAGGACGACCGCCTTGAGGCTGCTTCCGCAGACCTTGTTGACCGTGAAGGCGGGGACCGAGTCGGGAATGCCGCCGAGGATGGCTGCCTGGCGGGCCGGGTTCTGACCGAGGCCTGCGCTCACCACGTTGCCGAGGATGACCTCGTCCACCTGATCGGGCCTCAGGCCCGCCCGGCAAACGGCCTCGCGCACGACGATCGCCCCGAGCTGCGGGGCGGAAAGCGGCGCGAGGGCGCCGAGGAACTTTCCGATCGGGGTGCGAACGGCGCTGACGATGACCGGCCTTTCCATGAGCGGCCTCCACGGGACGCTGGGCTCGCCGCGGTCGTTCGAGGCGCGCCCCCACGCGACCCGGGCATGATAACGAGCCGCGAGGCTTCCCGAAAGGTCGCGGGCAGACGCGCTTCGTCTGGAACGGGCGGGCGGGGGCGGGTCGTTCCCGATCCGTTCGTGGACCGTGCTCCCGGAGCCGGCCCGCGACGACGAGGTCGAAGGTCAACCGGGATTCTCGGGAATGTTCGCCCGGACCCTCGCGACCCGGCCGTCCTCGAGCGTCTCGAGGGCCGCGTCGAGGCCGACGCCGTCAGGTCGTCATGGCCACCGAGACGGCTCCGCCCTCCGTCGGTCCGGGGCGAACCGCCTATCCCGGAGGCCAGGACATCGGCCGACCTCCGAGCAGGTGCACGTGGAGGTGAAACACCGACTGGCCCGCTGCCCGGCCGCAGTTGGCCACGATCCGGTAGCCGCGCTCCCCGATGCCCCGGGCGGCCGCGAGGTCGCGGGCCACGAGCAGCAGCCGTCCGAGCAGCTCCCCGTCCTCGGCCCGGGCCTCGTTGAGGGAGCGGATGTGCCGGCGCGGGATGACCAGGATGTGGGTCGGGGCCTGCGGATGGATGTCGTGAAAGGCGACGACGAGCTCGTCTTCGTGGACGATGCTCGCAGGCGCTTCTCCCGACGCGACCCGGCAGAACACGCACCCGTTCACCGGATCCTCTCCACCTCCGCTCCGAGTGCGCGGAGCTTCTCCTCCATCGGCTCGTAGCCGCGGTCGAGGTGGTAGATCCGGTCCACGACGGTCACCCCTTCGGCGACGAGACCGGCCAGCACGAGGCAAGCCGAGGCCCTGAGGTCCGTGGCCATCACCTGAGCGCCCGACAGCGGGGTCGGCCCCACGACGACCGCCGAGCGCGCCTGGATCCTGATGTCGGCTCCCATCCGGATCAGCTCCCCGGCGTGCATGAAGCGCCGTTCGAAGATCGTCTCCGTGATCACGGCGGCTCCGCGCGCCTGGGTCATCAGCGTCATGTACTGCGCCTGCATGTCGGTCGGGAAGCCCGGGTAGGGCGCGGTGGCGAGGTCGCGGCTGCGGAGCCCGTCGGCCGAGCGGGCGACGACGGTCCCCTCGCCCGCTTCGACGGGGACACCCGCCAGGCGGAGCTGCTCGAGGACGGCCTCCAGATGGTCCGGCCGGCAGCCCGCCACCTCGATCCTGTCCCCGACGAGCGCGGCGGCGACGATGTACGTGCCCGCTTCCACCCGATCCGGGACGATCGCGTGCTCGGCTCCTCCCAGGGCGGGCCTCCCCTCGACCACGATTTCGTCGGTGCCCTCCCCCCGGACGCTGGCCCCCATCGCCCGCAGCAGCCGCGCCAAGTCCACGACCTCCGGCTCCTGGGCGCAGTTGGTGAGCACGGTGGTCCCCTCGGCGAGAGTCGCGGCCATGAGCAGGTTCTCGGTCCCCGTGACCGTCTTGGACGGGAAAGCGATCGTGGCCCCGCGCAGGCGCTTCGCCTTCGCCTCGACGTAGCCGTGAGCGATCGAGATGTCGGCCCCCATCCGAGCGAGGCCGTCGAGGTGCAGGTTGATCGGGCGCTCGCCGATCGCGCATCCGCCCGGGAGCGACACACGAGCCCGCCCGTGCCGGGCCAGCAGCGGCCCCAGGACGAGCACCGAGGCGCGCATCGTCTTGACGAGGTCGTACGGGGCCTCGAGGCTCGCCACGCGCGCGACCTGCACCGAGGCGCGGCCGCCTTCCCAGGAGGTGGCGGCCCCGAGCTGCTCGAGCACGCGCAGCATCGTGCGCACGTCCCGCACGCGCGGCACGTTGCGCAGCTCGAGCCTCTGGTCCGTCAGCAGCGACGCGGCCAGGGCCGGCAGCGCCGCGTTTTTCGCCCCGCCGATCTCGACGCGACCGCGCAGTCGCCGGCCGCCGGTGATCCTGAGCTTGTCCACGCAGACCCCGAGCGGCCGCCCCGGCCCGTCCCGGACGCCGCGCGATGATACCATCCGGCGGATCCAGGCTCTCGCGCTGCTATGATCCTGCTTCCTGCCGGGCCGGAGCCTGACCGATGCTCGACCTCCACTTCGTCCGCGAACACCTCGAGGAGGTGGCTTCCGCGATCGGCAGGCGCGGGGGCGGCGTCTCGCTCGAGCCGTTCCGCGAGCTCGACCGGCGGCGGCGGCGGAGCCTCGCCGAGGTCGAGTCCCTCAAGCGGCTGCGGAACGAGAGCTCGAAGCGGATCGGGCAGATGCTGAAGGACGGTGCCGACGCCTCGACGCTGCGGGAACAGATGCGGCAGGTCGGGGAGCGGATCGCGGCGCTCGAGACGGAAGCCGAGGAGGCCGAACGGCAGCTGCGGCAGCTGCTCGAGCAGATCCCGAACGTTCCCCACGCGACGGTGCCCGACGGAAGCTCGCCGGAAGACAACCTGGTCGTGCGGAGCTGGGGCGAGCCGGGGCGCTTCGACTTCGAGCCCAAACCCCACTGGGAGATCGGTCCCGCGCTCGGGATCCTCGATTTCGAGAGGGCCGCGAAGGTCGCCGGCGCCCGGTTCGCGCTGCTGTGGGGCGACGCGGCCCGCCTCGAGATGGCGCTCATCCAGTTCATGCTGGAGCTGCACACCCGGGAGCACGGCTACACCGAGGTCCTTCCTCCCTTCCTCGTCAACGCCGCCGCGCTGTACGGGACGGGCCAGCTGCCCAAGTTCGAGGAGGACCTCTTCCGGGTCGAGCCCGGGGGCTACTACCTGGTGCCGACGGCCGAAGTGCCCGTCACGAACATTCACGCCGGCGAGATCCTCGACGGCGAGCGGCTCCCCCTCGCCTACTGCGCCTACACGCCCTGCTTCCGCAGCGAGGCCGGCTCCTACGGCAAGGACGTGCGGGGCCTGATCCGCCAGCACCAGTTCAACAAGGTGGAGCTCGTGCGGTTCAGCCGTCCCGAGGACTCCTACGAGGAGCTCGAGCTGCTGACGCGGCACGCCGAGGAGGTTCTCCGCAGGCTCGAGCTGCCGTACCGGGTGGTCGCACTGTGCGCGGGGGACCTCGGTTTCTCGGCGGCGAAGACGTACGACCTGGAGGTGTGGCTGCCCGGCCAGCGGGTCTACCGCGAGATCAGCTCCTGCTCCAACTTCGAGGCGTTCCAGGCGCGGCGGGCGGGCATCCGGTTCCGCCGATCGGCGGGGAGCCGGACGGAGCTCGTCCACACGCTCAACGGCTCGGGGCTCGCCGTCGGCCGCACGCTCGTGGCGATTCTCGAGAACTACCAGCGCGGCGACGGTACCGTGACGATCCCTGCGGCGCTTCGCCCCTGGTTCGGCGGGAGGGACCGGATCGAGCGGCACGGGTAGCCGCCGCGGCCGGCCGTCGGTCTGCTATTCTCCGACCCTCGCCCCCCTTGAGGAGGGGTGGCCGAGCGGTTGAAGGCGCCGGTCTTGAAAACCGGTACGCGTTCGCGCGTCGCGGGTTCGAATCCCGCCCCCTCCGCCAGAGGTCAGTCCGGGTCGCACGCGTCGCCGATCCTGTCCCCGTCCGCATCCTCCTGGCCCGGGTTCGGTGCCCCCGGGCAGTTGTCGCACGCGTCGCCCACCCCGTCGGGCGCATCGGCGAAGCCGGCGCTCAGCAGCCCGACGGCGTCGATCTCCTCGTAGTTGGGGATCGCCGTCCACACGCGCACCGAACGAACCTCGAAGGACGTCTCGGGCCACGTTATCGTGGACGTCGCCCCGCACACCGCGTTCGGGTCGGTCCCCTCCCAGACCGTGTGCGTGGCTCCCTCCGTGTCCACGGCGTCCACCCGGAACACGAATCCGGCCTCGAGCGTCTCGTACACCTCGATGCCAACCGCACGCCCCGGCTCGCCGTAGGTGAGCTCGATCCACTCGGGCTCCGCGCCGCCGGTGGCCGGAGACCAGGCCCTCGGAGAGTCAATGCACTCGCCCGTGTCCGGCTCCCCCCGTGGCCTGCATCGCGCTCCAGTCCGTCGGCGAGTACTCGCTGCTCGCGACAGCGCTCGCCGCCCACTGGCGGGTCTCGGCGGGCTCGCGGTCCCCGTCGCTCTGATCCGGATTCGGAACCGAGGAACAGTTGTCCTGGTCAGCGCACAGCCCGTCGCCATCCGCGTCGTTCGCCGCATCGCTCGGACACGGGTCCGACGACGTGCAGATCCCATCGCCGTCCAGATCGTCCGGCGCGTCCGCGGGGCAGGGGTCGCAAGCATCGCCTGCACCGTCGCCGTCCGTGTCCGCCTGCGAAGCGTTGGGATGCGACGGGCAGTTGTCGCACAGGTCCCCTATCGTGTCGCTATCGCCGTCCTCCTGGCCTGGGTCCGAAGGACAGTTGTCGCAGGGCGTGCCGCGCCCGTCCCGGTCCGCATCCTCCTGGCGCGGGTTGTAGAGGTCGGGACAGTTGTCGCGGTCCCCGCAGACCCCGTCCGCATCCGCGTCGTTCCGCGGATCGTACGGGCAAGCCTCGCACGCGTCGCCGCGCCCGTCCCCGTCCGAGTCCTGCTGGCCGGGATTGGCGTTGGACGGGCAGTTGTCCGCCTCGTCGCACACGCCGTCCCCGTCGCTGTCCTCCGAGCCGGGCCGGTCCGGGCAGGCGTCGCAGGCATCGCCGACCCCGTCGGCGTCGCCGTCCGCCGGGTCCGGGTTGTAGGTCAGATCGCAGTTGTCCCGGCCCTCGCAGACGCCGTCCGCGTCCTGGTCGTTGCGGGAGTCCGAAGGACAGGGATCGCATGCGTCACCGAGCCCGTCCCCGTCACGGTCCGCCTGGTCGAAATTGGGCACCGCCGGGCAGTTGTCGCAGGCGTCCCCGACGCCGTCGTCGTCTCCGAACTCGTACTGCTCCACCGGATCCTGCGGGAGCTGATCGCAGAGGTCGCAGGCGTCGCCGATCCCGTCCCCATCCGAGTCCACCTGCTCCGGATCGAAGTCGAAAGGACACACGTCGCAGCGGCCTCCGACACCGTCCCCGTCCAGGTCGTCCTGCATCGGGTTCGGAACGCCGGGGCAGTTGTCGAGCGCACGGCACACGTCCTCGGAAGGGACGATCCCGAGGTGAAGGGCGAGACTCGTCACGCACCCCTCCACGATCTCCCGTGAAGGCTGGGCGAAGTGCCCGGCGCCCTCGACGGCCACTTCTGTCCGGAGATCGCAGGCGGCGCCGGCCGCTGGCTCGACGCGACCGGCCTCCCACAGGTCCCGCCACCGCCGCGCCAGTCCGCGGAGATCCTCCCGGAACTCCTCGCTGTCCACAGCCGCGAGCTCGATGTGCTCGAACAGGTCCTCGAAGCTCTCGCACGGCAGGACGTAATACGCCAGAACGCTGAGAGCGGAGCGGCCCGGTCTCGGATCGAGGTCGCCCTCGTACTGCTGCTGGGGAGTGAACGCGATCAGCCTGCGGCTCGGCGCCCCGGTGCTGTACTTGTCCGCGGTGGCGTGGATCGCGTAGGAGCGCCCCGACGAGACCCGGTGGTACTCCATCCACGGAGCCCACCGCGGATAGCAACGGGTGTCCACCTCGTTGTGCCAGGAGATGACGCCGGCAGCCATGGTCGAGGCGTGAGACTGGCCCACGACGGCCCGGTCGCCCGTGCTGAACCTGTAGACCGCGCGACCCGCCCCGGATTCGTGGAAGTGGAGGAGATCCCCTTCGAGCACGATCGGGCATCCGAACACCCCGAGCTCTCGCGTCTCGCCCGAGGCGAAGTCGCGGAGGTAGATCGCCTCGTCCACCCGGTAGGCGTTCCAGACGACCCTCGGGTCCTCCAGTTGGGCGCAACTGCCATTCAGCTGGAGGTTGCTCACGCCGGCATCGCCGAGCCGGAACGCCCTCAGCATCCACACGTACGGATCGAGCCGTCCGTCGTTGTTCCAATCCAGGCCGGAGGACGACTCGTAGCTCCTGAAGACCACGAGATCGCCGTCGGCGTGCAAGCTGTCCGCGACGGCGCCCGTATTCTGGACCCCTGCCGGGAGCCCCTCCGCGCCGGGCCAAGCCAGCCACCGCAGGACCACGTCGGCGGCGTCGCCGTCGCCGTTCAGATCGGCGCCGCCCCCGGGCAACATGCTCTCCGGCGTCCTGAAGAACACGGCTCGGCGGCCGAGGGCGGTCGCAAACCAGGGATCCGCCGACACCTCGGCACCGGTGCGGAAGAGGGTACCGGTGCCGGCGTCCAGCAGCCGCAGCTCGCCGTCCTGTGTGTCGCCGTCGCCGTTCAAGTCCTCGCCGAGGTCGGCCTCCACGGCCACGCAAGCGATCCAGTGGCCGGCCACGTCCGGACCCTGGCCCAGCAAAGGTTCCGACGTGAACCGGTTGGCGAGCCGGTGCCACACGAGCGCCGTGTCCAGCATGTCGCCGTCCGCGTTGAGATCCGCCGGGAGCTGCCACTCGTCTGCGCTGACGACGACGGTATCGCTGTCGCTCCTCCACGAGTAACCCACCGAGATCCGATAGGTTTCGCCCGTGCCCACGCGGTGCACGGCGATCCAGGCGTCGTCCGTATCACCGTCGCCGTTGAGGTCCCCTCCTGGCGCTCACTCGTTCTGCAGGAAGACGACCCGATCCCCGATCACCTGGGTGCACTCGTAGCCCGTCAGGCAGGCTGGAACGCGCGTGTTGACGAGCATCCCGAGGCCTCGCGGCAGGCAGCCGTCCTTTTGCTCGGGGAGGGAGCCACTTGGCGCCTCGCCGGCGGGTGGGGACTGAAGACTCGCGGCAGGCGGGACGGACGGGGCGGGCGCGCCGGGAGGGGTCGTCGCGCGCCCGACGGGCTCGAGGGGCGAACCGCGCCCGCTGCCGACTCGCTGCGGCGAGGGGAGCGCCGAGCGCAGGACATTCGACGGGTCCCGATAGAGGACGAGGTAGTAGAGGTGCACGACCGTTCCAGGGGGCGGCGACCAGCTCGACGGGCCGACGCCCACCCCGATCTCGCCGGGGCCGAGGTCTCCGACGCCGAGGGGAGACGGCTCCATCGGGACGATGCGGAAGGTGTGCACGGTTCGGCCCGCCGGCGCCGCCTCCGCCCTCGATGGGTCGGCCCCTGCTCCCTCCAGGATCGAGGCGATCACGACGACGCTCACCTCGCGTAGCTCCGACCCGCCGACGTTCTGCACGCGCACCTGGACCTTGCGCGCTCCGCCTGGATCCCCCGCCTGAACGTCCCACGCTGCCTCGAGGATCACCGGCGAAGGCCCGGACCCCCGCAGGAAGCCGGGGATCGCCTGGTCCACCTCCCGGGCGAGAGGCCACGCTTCGGGCCCCTCGATGACCGTTCGCAGACCCTCCTCGCCCTCCAGGCGCCCCAGCAGGGCGACCACCGTGTGGAACGAACCCGGCCCGAGAGGCTCCTCGAAGTGAACCGGGCTCCCCGGATCGTTCAGGCCTTTTTCCTCCACGAAGTCGAGGAGAGCCCCGAGCCGCCCGAAGAAACCCTCGAGCCCGAGCTTCGCGAGCCCGCCCGCGCCCCCGTCGTCGGAGATCACGCTCGGACCGCCCGGCGACGACTGCTGCCCGCTGGGGCTCGGTGCCGACGGACGGCCAGCCTCGCCGGCGCCCGGACCCGAATGGAGGAAGGAAAAGACCAACACCGCGGCCGCGAATGGGAGCCGCCGTCCGTTCATGGTGTCACCCCCCGGCAGTGCCTCCAGTATATGCCCGCCCGGTCGGCCCCGGGCCCGTCGGCACTCCCTCCCGAACGGGACCCTCCACGGTCGAGTCTCGGGCGACGACAGGGCGCTTCCGAGGGCGCCCGCTCGGTGCCCTTGGCGCAGGCGGTGCGCTACAATCCGACCGCTCTCCCCCGTGTGAAAGCGGGTGGATCGTGGTTTCCCGAAGCCGGAGAGGTGCCGGAGCGGCCGAACGGGGCGGTTTGCTAAACCGTTGTAGGGGCTGATACCCCTACCGAGGGTTCGAATCCCTCCCTCTCCGCCAGCGCGTTCAGGAGCCGGCTTTGGACACCCGACGTCGTCAGGACGCCGCCAAGGCGAGCCGCACGGGCCCGGGCCGGGGCGCGCCGGAGAGCCCCGCGCCAGCGCGCGACTTCATCCGGGAGATCGTCGAGCGGGACCTCGCCACCGGGAAGTACGGCGGACGCGTCGCCACACGGTTCCCGCCCGAGCCCAACGGCTACCTCCACATCGGCCACGCCAAGTCCATCTGCCTCAATTTCGGTATCGCCCGCCAGTACGGCGGGACGTGCAACCTCCGCTACGACGACACCAACCCGACCAGGGAGGAGATCGAGTACGTGGAGGCGATCGAGGAGGACGTCCGCTGGCTCGGATTCCAGTGGGCCGAGCTGCGATACGCCTCCGACTACTTCGACCAGCTGTACGAGTTCGCCGAGCGGCTCATCCGGAACGGCAAGGCGTACGTGGACGAGCTCACGCCCGAAGAGCTTCGGGAGCACCGAGGCACCCTGACCGAGCCGGGCCGGGAGAGCCCGTACCGCAACCGGCCCCCCGAAGAAAGCCTCGACCTCTTCCGGCGGATGCGCGCCGGCGAGTTCGAGGAGGGCCGGTACATCCTGCGGGCGAAGATCGACATGGCCTCTCCGAACATCAACATGCGGGATCCCACCCTCTACCGGATCAAGAAGGCGTCGCACCACCGGACCGGCGACCGCTGGTGCATCTATCCCATGTACGACTACGCCCACTGCCTCTCGGACGCGATCGAGGGGATCACGCATTCGATCTGCACCCTCGAGTTCGAGGACCACCGGCCGCTGTACGAGTGGGTGCTGGAGCAGCTCCTGCCGGAGCCTCATCCCCAGCAGATCGAGTTCGCCCGCCTCAACCTGACCCGCACGGTCCTGAGCAAGCGCAAGCTGCTCCTGCTCGTCCAGGAGGGGCACGTCAGCGGCTGGGACGATCCGCGGATGCCCACGCTGTCCGGCATGCGCCGGCGCGGGTACACGCCCGAGGCGATCCGCGCCTTCTGCGACCGGATCGGGGTCGCCAAGCGGGACAGCCGCGTGGACATCCGGCTGCTCGAGCACTGCGTCCGGGAAGACCTCAACCGCCGCGCCCCCAGGCTGATGGCCGTCCTGCGGCCACTGCGGGTCGTCCTCGAGAACTGGCCCGAGGGCAAGCTGGAGCACATCGAGCTGCCCGTCAATCCCGAGGATCCGTCGTCGGGACTCCGGCGCGTGCCGATGTCCCGCGTGCTCCTCATCGAGCGGGACGACTTCCGCGAGGAGCCGCCCCCGAAGTACTACAGGCTCGCCCCCGGGAGGACCGTGCGGCTGCGCGGCGGCTACCTCCTGCGCTGCGAGCGGGTCGTGAAGGACCCGGCGAGCGGAGAGCCGATCGAGCTGCGCTGCACCGCCGAACCCGCCGCCGGGACCGCGGCCGACAAGGCGCGGGTCACGATCCACTGGGTGTCCGAGTCGCACTCCCTTCGCGCCGAGGCGCGTCTCTACGATCACCTGTTTCTGAAGGACGATCCGGACGATGCGTCGGACGGGCGCGACTTCAGGGAGAGCCTCGATCCGAGATCGCACGAGGTGATCCCGGATGCGCGCATCGAGCCGGCGGCCGGTGCGGCGCGCCCGGGCGATCGCTTCCAGTTCGAGCGGGTCGGCTACTTCTGCGTGGACCCGGACTCCCGCGACGGCCGGCTCGTCTTCAACCGCACCGTCACCCTGAGGGATGCCTGGGCCAGGATCGCCGAACGGGCGGAGCCGGCCTCCCCGGGCGCCGGCCCGGGAGAGCGAGCGTGAGCGGCGACGTGCGCGTCCGGTTCGCCCCGAGCCCCACGGGCTTTCTGCACGTCGGGGGGGCGCGCACGGCGATCTTCAACTGGCTGTTCGCGCGGCACCACGGCGGCGTCTTCATCCTGCGGATCGAGGACACGGACGCCGAGCGCTCCTCGCGCGAGCTCGTCGAGGCGATCCTCGAGGGGATGAGCTGGCTCGGCCTCTCGCCGGACGAGGGACCCTTCTTCCAGAGCGCCAATCGCGACCGGCACGTGGCCGATGCTCTCGCCCTGCTCGGCTCGCGCAACGCCTACCGCTGCTTCTGCGACCCCGAGCAGCTGCGGCGCGAGCGCGAGGCCGCGGAGAGGGCGGGAACGGGGTGGGTCTACCCGCGCCGCTGCCTCGCCCTCTCCCGAGAGGAGTCGGACCGCCGGGCGGCCGAGGGAAAACCCTTCGCCGTGCGCCTCCACGTGCCCGAGACGACCGTCGCCTGGGAGGACCTCGTCCACGGTCCCACCGCCGTCCACACCGGGCAGATCGAGGACCTCGTGCTCCTCCGATCGGACGGCACGCCGACCTACAACCTCTCGGTCGTCTCGGACGACCTCGCCATGCGCGTCACCCACGTCATCCGCGGCGACGACCACCTGTCGAACACGCCGAAGCAGATCCTCATCTACCGCGCGCTCGGCGCCGAGCCGCCGCGCTTCGCTCACCTTCCCCTGATCCTCGGCCAGGACCGGCGGCGCCTGTCCAAGCGCCACGGAGCCGTGTCCGTCCTCGAGTACCGGGACCAGGGCTACCTGCCGGACGCCCTGTTCAACTTCCTGGCCCTGCTCGGCTGGTCCCCGAACGACGACCGGGAAAAGATGACGCGGCAGGAGCTGATCGAGGCCTTCGACCTCGCCGGCGTCAACCGCTCGCCCGCCATCTTCGATCTCAAGAAGCTCGACTGGCTGAACGGGCAGTACCTGATGGCCGCGACACCGGAGTCGCTCGCGGCCGACCTGAGGCCGTGGCTCGAGGCCGAGGGGCTCTGGCGCGAGGAGTACGCCGAAGGACGCCGCGGGTGGCTCGCGCGGGTCGCCTCGCTCCTCCAGCCGCGGGCGAAGACGTTCCGGGAGATGGTCGCGCGCGGACGGGCGTTCTTCGACCCTTCGGAGGAGCTCGCCTACGAGGCAGAGGCCGCGGCGAAGCATCTCCAGGGCGAGGACCTCGCGGGCCACATCGAGGCCCTGAGGGCCGCCTTCGAGACGCTCGGGGACTGGAGCGCGTCGTCCCTCGAGACCTGCCTGCGCGCGGTCGCCGAGCGTCGGGGGGTCGCCCCGGCGAGGCTCATCCACCCGACGCGGCTCGGCGTGACGGGCGGTTCGGCCGGTCCCGGGCTGTTCGAGACGCTCGAGCTCGTCGGCAGGCAGCGCACGCTGGCGCGGCTCGACCGGCTGCTCGGCCGGCTCGCCTCGCGCACCGCGACGGGCCGAGGTCGGCCCGGGTGATATAATCCGCCGCCGGCCCGGGGGTCGAAGCTGGGGAGTCGTCCAACGGCAGGACATACGGCTCTGGACCGTAGAATCGGGGTTCGAATCCCTGCTCCCCAGCCAGAGCGAGCATGGACGGCCTGACCGCCCACCGGGTCCACTTCGCCTTCACCGTCACCTACCACTACCTGTTCCCCCAGCTCACGATGGGGCTCGCGCTCCTCATCCTGTGGCTGAAGACCGTCGCGCTCCGGACGCGGGACGCCCACTTCGATCGTGCGGCGAGGTTCTGGGGGCGGATCTTCGCGATCAACTTCGCCATGGGCGTCGCGACAGGAATCCCGCTGGAGTTCCAGTTCGGAACGAACTGGGCCGAATTCGCCCAGTTCGCGGGAGGCGTGATCGGGCAGACCCTCGCCATGGAGGCCGTCTTCTCCTTCTTCCTCGAATCGAGCTTCCTGGGGCTGTTCCTGTTCGGCGAGCGGCGGCTCGGCCCGCGCGGCCACTGGCTCGCCGCCGCCCTCGTCTGCACGGGGGCCTGGCTGTCCGGCTTCTTCATCGTCGCCACCAACGCGTTCATGCAGCACCCGGTCGGCTTCGCGCGGGACGGCTCGGGACGGCTCGCACTCGAGAGCCTCTCGGCCCTGCTCTTCAACCCCTGGGCGTGGGCGCAGTACGCGCACGTGATGATGGGATCCGTCGCGACCGCCGCGGTCGTGATGGCGAGCGTCGGCGCCTTCTACCTGCTGTCCGGGACCCACCAGGCCCACGGCCGCACGTTCGTGGGGATCGGGGTCGTGGCCGGGACCGCGGCCGCCGTGCTCCTCGTCTTCCCCACCGGCGACCTGCAGGGGCAGCTCGTCGCCCGGCACCAGCCCGCGACCCTCGCGGCGATGGAGGGCCTCTTCCGGACGGAAGCGGGCGCCCCGATCGTGCTCATCGGCCAGCCCGACGTCGAGCGGCGGAGGCTCGACAACCCGATCCACGTCCCGCGCATGCTCAGTTTCTTGACCCACCGGAGGTGGACGGCCGAGGTGCGCGGCCTCGACGCCTTCGCCGAGGATACCTGGCCGGACAACATCCCGCTCCTCTACTACGCCTATCACGTCATGGCCGGCCTCGGGACGATCTTCGTGGCGCTGCTCGGTGCGGCGTGCTGGCTGCTGTGGCGCGGCAGGCTGTTCGGCTCGAAGCCGATGCTCTGGGCCTTGCTGCTGCTCCTGCCGTTCCCGTACATCGCCAACACTGCCGGCTGGCTCACGGCCGAGCTGGGCAGGCAGCCGTGGGTCGTGTACGGGATCCTGCGAACGGCGGAGGCGCACTCGGCGAACGTGTCCGCGGGAAACGCCCTGTTCACGCTGCTGGGGTTCATGGGGCTCTACACGGTGCTCGGCATCCTGTTCCTGTTCCTCGTGCGCCGAGAGATCGAGCACGGACCGTAGAGGGGGGGGCCCGGTGGAGACGGTGTGGTTCGCGCTCGTGGGGCTGATGCTCGGTCTCTACGTGGTGTTCGACGGATTCGACCTCGGCGTCGGCATGCTCCATCTCGCCGTCGGCCGCACGGGGGAGGAGCGGCGCCTGCTGCTCCGCTCGATCGGCCCGGTGTGGGACGGCAACGAGGTGTGGCTCCTGGCAGCGGGCGCGGTGCTCTATTTCGCCTTTCCGGTTCTCTACGCCCGCAGCTTCAGCGGCTTCTACCTGCCCCTGATGATCGTCCTGTGGCTGCTGATCCTGCGGGGGATCGCCCTCGAGTTCCGGGACCACGTGGAGGGGCCCGTGTGGGCGCCGTTCTGGGACGCGGTGTTCTGCGTGTCGAGCGCGCTGCTCGCCTTCGTGTACGGGGCGGCCCTCGGAAACGTCGTGCGAGGTGTGCCGCTGGACGAGACCGGCCGGTTCTTCTGCCCCCTCTGGACGGGCTTCCTCCCCGGACCGGACGCCGGCATCCTGGACGCCTACACGGTCACGGTGGGGCTCGCGGCCGCAGCCGCCCTCGCCCACCACGGCGCGCTCTGGCGCGTGGTGAAGGCCCCGGGCGCGCTCGAGGACCGGGCGCGCGCGGCCGCGCG
>JBBIHW010000023.1:0-18247 GCA_037446795.1 Acidobacteriota bacterium | reverse complement strand
CGGGGAGCTCGAGGGGGACACCATCCTCGAGTCCGAGTACGTGCTGCTGCTCTACTTCCTCGGCCGCAGCGGCGAGCCCCGAGCGCGGAAGGCGGCCGAGTACCTCCGGCGCAAGCAGCTCGAGGGCGGCGGCTGGGCGATCTACCCGGGCGGGCCGCCCGAGGTGAGCGCCTCGGTCAAGGCCTACTTCGCGCTCAAGCTCCTCGGCGACGACCCCGACGCCCCGCACATGGCGAGGGCGCGCCGGGCGATCCTCGACCTCGGCGGGATCGAGGCGGCGAACTCCTTCACCAAGATCTACCTGGCCATCTTCGGCCAGGTCCCGTGGGAGCGGTGCCCGGCCGTGCCGCCCGAGATGATCCTCCTGCCGCGCTGGTTCCTGTTCAACATCTACCAGATGTCGTCCTGGTCGCGCGGGATCGTCGTCCCCCTGAGCATCGTCTGGGCGCACCGCCCGTACTGCCCTGTACCGGCCCGCGCCTCGATCCCGGAGTTGTACCGCGACGGGGCGCACGTGGCGCCGGTCAACGCGCCGAGCACGCTCAAGGGGAGGCTCTGGCGGACCTTCTTCGCCTTCGCCGACTCCTGCATGAAGGAGGCCGAGAAGCTGCCGGTGAAGCCGTGGCGCGGGCGCGCGATCCGCGCCGCCGAGCAGTGGATGCTGGCGCGGCTCGACAAGAGCGACGGGCTCGGCGCGATCTTCCCGCCGATCGTCAACGCGGTCCTGGCCTTCCGCTGCCTGGGGTATCCGCCCGACCACCCCGTCGTGGCGGGCCAGCTCCGGGCGCTCGAGAAGCTCGAGATCGAGGACGGCGACACGCTGCGGCTCCAGCCCTGCTTCTCGGCCACGTGGGACACCGCCCTGGCGGTGACCGCGCTCGCGGAGTCGGGCCTGCCCGCGGACCAACCCGCCCTGCTGCGCGCCGCGCGGTGGCTCCTGGACCACGAGGTGCGGGAGCCGGGAGACTGGAGGATCCACGCCAAGCGAGCCGAGCCGGGCGGCTGGTACTTCGAGTACGCCAACGAGTTCTACCCGGACTGCGACGACACGGCGCAGGTGCTGATCGCGCTCTCGAAGGTGCGCTTCCCGGACCCGCTCGAGGAGCAGCGCAGGCGTGCCGCCATCGAGCGCGGCGTGCGGTGGCTGCTCGCCATGCAGAACCGGGACGGCGGGTGGGCCTCCTTCGACCGCGGCTGCGACACGGAGGCGTTCACCTACATCCCCTTCGCCGATCACAACGCCATGATCGACCCGAGCTGCGAAGACATCACGGGGCGCGTGCTCGAGGCCCTGCACGTGCTCGGGCTCGGGACGAGCGCGGCCGCCAAGCGCGCCGCGCGGTTCCTGCTGCGGAAGCAACTGCCCGACGGCACCTGGTACGGACGCTGGGGCTGCAACTACATCTACGGGACCTGGCTCGCGCTGTGGGGGCTGACGCGCGAGGTGCTCGACCCCGCGGACGGCAGGATCGAGCGCGCCGCGGCGTGGCTGCGGGCGCACCAGAACCTGGACGGGGGCTTCGGGGAGTCGCTGCGCACCTACGACGAGCCCGGGGCGAAGGGGATCGGGCCGAGCACGGCGGCCCAGACGGCGTGGGCGGCGCTGGGGCTCATGGCGGCGGGCCGGGGCTCGGCGGAGAGCCTGCGGCGCGCCGTGAGCTACCTCGTCGCGAGTCAGCGGCCCGACGGGTCGTGGCACGACGAACCCTGGACCGCCACCGGCTTCCCGCGGGTCTTCTACCTTCGCTACCATCTGTACGCGACCTACTTCCCGCTGCTGGCGCTCGCCCAGTACGCCAACGAGGTCCCATGAGAGGAACCCTCTCCGCGCTCCAGCGAAGGCCGATCATGAGGTTCCCGCTCCACGTGACCACGGACATGATCGGGCACCAGGTCCGGCAGGCCCTCAAGGGGAACCGCCGGTTCCCCTTCGTGCTGATGCTCGAGCCGCTGTACGCGTGCAACCTCGCCTGCCTCGGGTGTGCCCTCGAGCGACACACCGGCAAGCTCAAGGACCGCCTGCCGGTGGACCGCTGCCTGAAGGCCGTGGACGACTGCGGCGCGCCGGCGGTGTCCATCTGCGGCGGGGAGCCCACGCTCTATCCCGAGCTGAAGGAGCTGGTGGACGGGATCATCGCGCGCCGGCGCCACATCTATCTGTGCACGAACGCGCTCCTGCTGGACACCAAAGTGTTCGGGAAGATCCCTCCTCACCGGCGTCTCACCATCAACGTGCACCTGGACGGCCTGAAGGCGACCCACGACCACGTGTGCGACCGGGACGGGACCTTCGACAAGGCCGTGGCGATGATCCGGGAGGGGAAGAGGCTCGGCTATCGCGTCATCACGAACACGACCGTGTTCAAGGAGACCGACGTCGCCGAGGTGGAGCGCATGTGCGAGTTCCTGACCGGGCTCGGCGTGGACGGGATGCTCATCTCGCCCGGCTACCACTACGAGTCGGTGGAGCGGGACATCTTCCTCACGCGGCAGGACATCCAGCAGAAGTTCAGGCGGATCCTCGAGATCGCGCCCAGGTTCCGCCTCCAGTCGAGCCCCATGTTCCTGGAATTCGCGGCGGGGCTGCGGGACTACCGGTGCTCGCCGTGGAGCACGGTGACCTACACTCCGCTCGGCTGGAAGGGCCCGTGCTATCTCATCGGCAAGAAATACTACGAGACCTGGGAGGAGTTCTGGAACGGCGTGGACTGGGACTACTGGGAGTCCCGGCAGGACCGCCTGTGCCAGAACTGCGCCATGCATTCGGGCTTCGAGGCCTCGGCGGTCATGGAGCTGCGGAGGCGGCCGAAAGACATGGTCCGCATGGCGGCCTGGAACCTCCTGGGTTGACCTGGACGACCCATGAGGGACCGTGGCGAGATTGCGGCGATGGCGCTCGGCCCCGGCTTCCGCCGGGGTGACGGAAGGGCTGAGGCAAGGTCATTCCGGCGAAAGCCGGAATCCAGTCCCCCGGCTTCCGCCGGGGTGACGGAAGGGCTGAGGCAAGGTCATTCCGGCGAGAGCCGGAATCCGGGGCCCGATCCGCGGCCGGAGTAGGCCCCCGCGAAACGGCGGGCCGAGCCTCTCGCGCACCCGCGGCAGCCGAGCGTGTCCCCATCCCTCGTGACCGGAGGAACCGGCTTCGTCGGCGCCCACGTGGTCCGCGCGCTGCTCGGGCGGGGCGAGGCGGTCCGCTGCCTCGTCCGCCCCGCCAGCTCCCGGGCGAGCCTCGACGGGCTCGAGGTCGAGCTCGTCGAGGGGGACCTGGGCGATCCCGCCTCCCTCGAGCGCGCCGTGCGCGGCGTGCGCGCGGTCTACCACTGCGCTGCCGACTACCGCCTCTACGCCCGCGACCCTGCGGAGATCTACCGGACCAACGTCGAGGGGACCCGCAACCTCCTCCGCGCCGCCCACCGGGCCGGGGTGGAGCGGTTCGTGCACACCAGCTCGGTCGGCGCGCTCGGCCTCAACCGCGACGGCTCGCCCGCAGACGAGACGACGCCCGCGCGGCTCGAGGACATCGTCGGCCACTACAAGAAGAGCAAGTACCTGGCCGAGCGGGAGGCCGAGGCGTGGGCTGCGCGCGGGCTTCCCGTCGTCATCGTGAACCCCTCGACCCCGGTCGGCGAGCTCGACGCCAAGCCGACGCCCACCGGCAAGCTCGTCGTGGACTTCCTGAACCGCAGGATCCCCTTCTACGTGGACACGGGGCTCAACCTCGTGGACGTGAGGGACGTCGCCGCGGGCCACCTGCTCGCGGCCGAGCGGGGCCGCACCGGCGAGAAGTACATCCTCGGCCACGCGAACCTGACCTTGAGGGAGATCCTCGAGCTTCTCGGCGAGATCACGGGGCTCCGGCCGCCGCGCCTGCGGATCCCGCACGCCCTGCCCCTGGCCGCCGCGGCGCTCGACACCGCCCTCGCGCGGCTCGTCGGCTCGATCCCGCGGCTCCCGCTCGAAGCCGTGCGCATGTCGCGGCATCGGATGTTCTTCGACGCCTCGAAGGCGGTGCACGAGCTGGGGTTGCCGCAGAGCCCGGTCCGCGACGCTCTCGCCCGCGCGGTGGACTGGTATCGCGGCCACGGCTACGTGCACCGATGACCGTGATCGTCGCGGCCCTGCGCGAGGAGCTGGCGGCGGTGCGGCGCCGCGCCGAGGTCCGCGAGCGCCGAAGGACGCACGCAGGCTCCTACGAGGTCGGCCTCGTCGGAGGCGCGGAGGTCCTCCTCGCGGTCACGGGCGATGGCCCTCTGTGCGCCCGGAGGGGCCTCGAAGCGCTTCTGCTGGCCGCTGCCGTCCGTCGCGTTCTCGCCATCGGCATCGCGGGGGCGGCGTCCCCGGGCCTCGCGGCCGGCACGCTCCTGGCACCGGGCAGGGTGTTCCGCGGAACTTCCGCCGTCCCCGGCCCCGATCCCGCCTGGCTCGGACAGGCCCGAGAGCGCGCCGGTGCGTGCGCAGGCGTCCTCGTGACCGTGGGCCGCCTCGCCCTCTCCGCGACCGAGCGCGCCGAGCTCTCCCGCCGGTTCGAGGACGAGCCGGTGGTCGTGGACCTCGAGACGGCCACCTGGGCCGAGCTGGCCGCGCAGCGTGGGATCCCCTACCTCGCCGTGCGGGCCGTCTTCGACCGGTCCGAGGCCGAGCTACCGCCGTGGATCGCAACCTGCCTCCGGCGCGACGGCGGGGTGAGCCGGGGGAAGGTCCTGCTGCGTGCGGCCGCACGCCCGGGCCGCCTCCTGCAGTTGCTCGATCTGCGGCGCCGGGTGGGGGCCTGCGCCGAGAGCCTCGCCCGGGCGGTCGAGGCCCTCGTGTGATCTGCACTTCGAGCGGGAAGAGCGCGGCCTCCCCGAACGCGCGCCCCGGCCCGCGGCGGCAGCTCCTCGGACACGGGCCCGGCGATCGGGAGGCGCCGCGTCACCGGCGCCTTCCCGGCGGCGGTCGAGATCGAGACCTCGGTTATCCTTGCGGCCCCAGCTCGCGCCGGAGGGACCCGGACGCCATGTTCGTGATGCGGAAGCTGTCCAGGCAGGTCAGCCCGCACGTCGTCGTTCGCGGCACCGAGTACTTCCATCGTGGCAAGGTCCTGATCCACGAAGCCACGGACTCGTACGCGGAGGCCGTCGTGCGCGGCGGTGCACCCTACGAGGTCCGCCTCGGGGTCGAGGGGGACACGGTCTTCGGCTCGTGCACGTGCCCGTACTTCGCGCGAGAGATGGACGTGTGCAAGCACGTCTGGGCGGCGCTGCTGGCCGCGGAATCCAGAGGAGTGTTCGGCGCGACGTCTCCGAACCCGATCTCGTTCGTCGCCCCCGTCCCTGGGTTCGAGTCGCCGGACGAGGGGCAGTCGCCGTTCGGGGACGAGTTCTCCCTCGACGACGAGCCGGGCGACTTCACGACCCGGAGGCCTCCGATCGAGCGGGGTCCAGCCGGCCGACCTACCTCCTGGAAGACCCTCGTCGCACGGCTGCTGGAAGTCCCCTCGACGCCTCTCCCACGGGCGACGGCCCTGGCCGCCGAGGAGGAGATCCTCTACACGCTCGACGTGAGCGGGCCCGGAGGGAGCAAGTCGCTCGTGCTCGAGGTTCTCCGCCGGCGGCGCAAGGCCGACGGGCAGTGGGGCAAGCCGCGCGCGCTGGCGCTGTCCGCCCGCGAGGTGTGGACCCTCGCCGAGCGGACCGACCGGCGCATCCTCGACCTGCTGTCCTGGGTGGGGCGTCTTCCCGGGGGCTGGGCCTACCCCTACGGCCCCCTGCGGGACCGGGTGCCGGCGCGCCTCGAGCTGTCCGGGGCCCTGGCCGAGGCGTTGGTCCCCCTGCTCGGCGCCAGCGGGCGATGCGCCCTCAAGCGGGACGGCGGTGAAGGAAGCCCGGCCTTCCTGCGCTGGGACGACGGGCCGCCGTGGGAGTTCCGCATGGCCGTCCGCCGCGCCGAGGGAAACACCGGCTACGAACTGGCTGGGTCGCTCTACCGGAACGGCGAGATCGTCCCCCTGTCCGAACCGTGCGTGCTGCTGAGGGGCGGGCTCGTCTTCATCGGGGACCGCGCCGCGAGACTCGAGGACCACGACGCCTTCGACTGGATCGTCGCGCTGCGGGAGCATGGCTTCATCCGGGTCCCCGCCGAGGACGGCCACGACCTCGTCCACCGCCTCCTGAGAGGCCCTCTGCGACCTCCCCTGGGTCTGCCCGAGGAGCTGCGCTGGAGCGAGGAGCCGACCTCGCCGCGTCCGGCACTCCAGATCCGCCGGGCGCGAACCTGGCGCCGCGAGCGCCTCGAGGCGCAGCTCTCCTTCGTCTACGGCGCCTCGCGCGTCCCTCCCGCCACCGCCCCCGAGCCCGTCCTCGATCCGGGCCGCCGTGTCGTGATCCCGCGCGACCTCGAGGCGGAGCGGCGAGCGAGCGAGCGGCTGCGCGCCCTCGGCCTCAAGCGATGGAACCATGGGGCCCCCGAGCCCGGAGCGCACGAGCTGATCCCCAGGAAGCTTCCCGGCGTCGCCGCGGCCCTGCTCCGGGAGGGATGGCTTGTCGAGGCCGAGGGCAGGCTCTACCGCAACCCGCGCGCCTTCCGGATCGAGGTCTCCACCGGCGTGGACTGGTTCGATCTCACCGGCGAGGCGAGCTTCGAAGGGGAGAGCGTCGGCCTTCCCGAGCTGCTGGCGGCAGTCTCGCGCGGCGAGAAGATGGTCCGACTCGGCGACGGGAGCTACGGCCTCCTGCCCGAGCAGTGGCTGCGGCGGCTCGGTCCCATGGCCGGGCTCGGCTCTCGCGCGGACGGCTCGATCCGCTTCCGCCGCAGCCAGGTCGGCCTCCTCGACGCTCTGCTCGCGACCGAGCCCGAGGCCAGCTGGGACGAGGCCGCCGAGAGGGCCCGCAAGGAGCTGCGCCGGTTCGAGGGCGTGAGCCCCGCCGAGCCACCGAGGTCGTTCCGCGGGCGGCTGCGCGGCTATCAGAAGGACGGCCTCGGCTGGATGCTGTTCCTCGAGCGATTCGGCTTCGGGGGGTGCCTCGCGGACGACATGGGCCTCGGCAAGACGGTCCAGGTCCTCGCGCTCCTCGAGTCGAGGCGCGCCTCGCGCGGGAAAGGGCCCTCGCGCCCCTCGCTCGTCGTCGTCCCGCGATCGCTCGTCTTCAACTGGAAGCAGGAGGCGGCGCGCTTCGTTCCGGGGCTGCGGATCCTGGACTACACGGGCCTCGGCAGGAGGCTCGACGGCGACGCGGTCGCCTCCTGCGATGTCGTGCTGACGACGTACGGAACGCTCCGCCGCGACATCGGGACGCTGCGCGGCGTGGCCTTCGACTACCTCGTGCTCGACGAGGCGCAGGCGATCAAGAACTCCGGAACCGACACGGCCAAGGCCGTGAGGCTCCTCGGCGGAGACCACCGCCTCGCCCTCTCCGGCACGCCCATCGAGAACCACCTCGGGGAGTTGTGGAGCCTGTTCGAGTTCCTGAACCCGGGGATGCTCGGGTCCGCCTCGGTGTTCGGGTTCGCCGGCGCGGGCTCGAGGACCCCGGACGACGCGACCCGGGAGATCCTTTCGCGTGCGCTGCGGCCCTTCATTCTGCGGCGAACCAAGGAGCAGGCGGCACCCGAGCTTCCGCCCCGCACGGAGCAGACCATCCACTGCGAGCTGGACGCCAGGCAGCGCAGGCTCTACGACGAGATGCGCGAGCACTACCGCAGGAGCCTCGCCTCGCGCATCGAGCGGGAGGGCATCGGCAGGTCCAAGATCCACATCCTCGAGGCGCTTCTGCGGCTGCGGCAGGCCGCCTGCCATCCCGGGCTCCTCGATCCCGCCCGCGCGGAGGAGCCGTCCGCCAAGCTCGAGACGCTGCTGCCGAAGCTCGGGGAGGTCGCCGACGAGAAGCACAAGGCCCTGGTGTTCTCGCAGTTCACGACGTTGCTGGGCCTTCTCCGCCGGCACCTGGACCGGCAAGGTTTCGCCTACGCCTACCTCGACGGCCGCACGCGCGACCGGCGTGCCCAGGTCGAGCGGTTCCAGACCGACCCCGACTGCAAGCTCTTCCTGGTCAGCCTCAAGGCCGGCGGGCTCGGCCTGAATCTGACCTCCGCCGAGTACGTCTTCCTCCTCGACCCGTGGTGGAACCCCGCCGTCGACGCGCAGGCCGTGGATCGCGCGCACCGGATCGGGCAGACCCGGCCCGTCTTCGCCTACCGGCTCGTCTCCCGGGACACGGTCGAGGAGAAGATCCTCGAGCTGCAGCGCAGCAAGCGGGAGCTGGCCGATGCCATCGTCCGCGCCGACGAGAGCCTCATCCGCACGCTGACCCGCGAGGACCTCGAGCTGCTGCTTTCGTGAGCGCGGCTTCGCGACGGTTGCGCAAGAACCTGCGCCATCGCGGAATCTCGAGAGGAGCCTCATCGTTCCGCATCGGCCCGGGAGGGGAACCCGGGGCCCGAGGGCTGGGCATCGAGACGGCCGGAGAGGGCGCACTGTGGTCCGGCGCCAGCTGCCCGTTCGCGCGCACCGCCCGACCACACCGGTGTGCTAGCCTGAAGCGAGCGAGCGGCCCATCAGGCGGGCCTGCGTCATCCGACGCAGGAGGGTGCGGTGGCTGCAAGTGTCCAGGACGATCTCGATCGTTTCGTCGCTGTGCTGGAGGAGCGGTTCGGCGCCGACCTCGTGAGCGTCGTCCTCTACGGGTCTCGAGCCCGCGGGACGGAGCGGCCGGACAGCGATGTGGATCTTCTGGTGGTCATTCGTGGACTCCCGGGGAGCCGGCTCGGGCGCCAGCGCCTCCTCTTCCGCCTTGCGCGCACCGTCTCGGACGAGTTCGCGGACGCGCTCATGCCCGTCCCCCTGACGCCCGAGGAAGCGGTCAACGTCAAGCCGTTCTATATCGGGATCCTCTCGGGACACATGGTCCTCCGGGACACCGAAGGGTTCTTCGGGGGCGTGCTGGCGCGTCTCGATGCCCGCCTTCGCGAGCTCGGCGCCCAACGTCACGTTGACCCGGATGGCTACGAGTACTGGGACCTCAAGCCGGACTGGAAGCCGGGAGACATCGTCACGCTGTGACGTCGGACCGCCTGGCCCGGGATTATCTCCGCCGTGCCCGGTCGCGTCGGCGCGCACTGGACACGCTCCTCGGCGAGGCCGCCTACGCGGACGTGGTCCGGGAGAGTCAGGAGATCGTCGAGCTCGTGCTCAAGGGGGCCCTGCGGTTCGTCGGGGTGGACCCTCCGAGACGTCACGACGTCCGGCGCACGCTGGCGCGCTTCCTCGACCGACTGCCGGGGGAGTGGCAGGCCGCGATGCGCGACATCGAGGAGGCCTCGGCACAGCTCGTCCGCGACCGGGCTCACGCCTTCTACGGCGACGAGGACGCCGGCGTGCCAGCCTCCGAGCTGTTCGAAGAGAAGGACGCACGGACGGCGCTCGGGATCGTTGACCGTCTCCTCGGGCTCTACGAGCGCCTCCTGGAACCCAAACCCGAGAGCCCCTGAGCCGGCGGCCCGGAGCTCGAGGCGACCCGTACGCGAGAGCCCCGGGAACTCCGCGCGCGTCTACCCGTCGAGTGCGAGCAGCTCGGCCTCGAGCCGCCCCTCGCGGATCGAGAGCCGGGCCAGCGTCACCGGCAGGTGGAAGCGGCGGGGGCCGGCGCTCCCCGGGTTGAGATACAGCACCCCGTTCCTCCGTTCGATCTTCGGCACGTGCGTGTGGCCGCAGACGACCGCTGCGAATCCCGCGGCCGCCGGATCCAGGTCGAGCTCCGCCAGGTCGTGCAGCACGTAGAGCCACGCGCCGGCCACCTCCACGGCCGCGGTCGCGGGCAGCTCCCGCGCGAGCGCGCCGTGGTCCACGTTCCCCCGCACCGCCGTGACGGGCGCGAGCGAGCGGAGCGCCTCGAGGATCTTCGGGGCGCCCACGTCGCCGGCGTGGACGATCCGGTCCACGCCGCGCAGCACGGCGAGTGCTGCGGGCCGAAGGAGCCCGTGGGTGTCCGAGATCACGCCTACGATGGCGTTCGCTCCGACGCCGCTTGCCGACCGTTCCATCTCTCGACCCATCCGTCGCGGCACCCCGCCGCTCGACCATTCTGACCGCTCCACGCTCGACAGGTCGAGGCGTCACCCGGGCTGGTGCTCGGTGGACCCCTCGTTGCGTCCTGTCAGCGACAGGCAGACCCCGAGGAAGAGCCGAGCTCTGGGGCGCTTCTCACTCCGGTCGGACCGACTCGTGCATCAGGAATGGTCCCCACCGGAGGTCGAGCCCCCACTGGGATCGCTTGCTTCCTGAGGCATAATGGAACAAGGAGGCAGGGAGGTGGTCGCCGACCGGGGCATCCGCGATCTTGCGGAACGCATCGCCGGAGCCTTTCAGCCCGACCGCACCATCCTGTTCGGCTCCCACGCCTACGGGACGCCGTCGCCCGACTCGGACGTGGATCTTCTCCTGGTGATGCCGCACGAGGGAAAGAGCTGGCGCGTCGCCGCCGACATCCGCAGCCGCGTGCCCGCGGCCCTCCCCCTCGATCTGATCGTCCGTTCCGAGCGGCAGCTCGCGGAGCGTCTGGCCCTCGGCGACCCCTTCGTCAAGGAAATCGTGGAGAAGGGCAAGATCCTCTATGAAGCCGCTCGCGGCTGAGCGGGTTGCCAAGGCCGAGGGCGACCTCCGGACCGCGGAGCGGGAGCTGCACGCGCCCGAGCATCCCAACGACGACGCAGCCTGCTTTCACGCACAGCAGCGCGCCGAGAAGTACCTCGAGGCTCGCCTCTCGGAGTCGGATGTCAGCTTTCCCGAGACCCACGACCTCGGTGGTCTCCTCGACCTCGTCCTGCCCCTCGAGCCCGGGTGGGAGGATCTCCGTGCCGAACTGAACGCACGGTCTGCGAGCGCGGTCGAGGTCAGGGATCCCGGCGCCGACGCCGAGGACACCCGTGCTGCCACGGCGACCGCGCGCCGCGTGCGCGAGCGCGTCCGAGCGAGCCTCGGGTTGGAAGGCTGACGCCAGCGCTGGCGAAAGCCGGGGTCGCGTAGTCCACGCTGAGGTTCTTCGGAACCTACTCGCCCCCGAGCACCGCCCTCATGTACTCCCGCCGCATCAGCGCGATGCTGCCGATCGAGATCCGCTTCGGGCAGACCGCCTCGCACTCGGCGTGGTTCGAGCAGTCGCCGAAGCCTTCGGCGTCCATCTGCTCGACCATCCGCCAGACGCGCCGGCGCCGCTCGGGCTGGCCCTGCGGGAGCCAGAAGTACTGGGCCACCTTCGCGCCGACGAACAGCGCCGCCGAGGCGTTGGGGCAGGCGGCGACGCACGCGCCGCAGCCGATGCAGCTCGCGGCATCGAGCGCCCGCTCGGCCTTCTCCTTCGGCACGGGGATCGAGTTGGCCTCGGGGGCGGAGCCGGTGTCCACGGACACGTAACCGCCCCGGGCGAGGATGCGGTCGAAGGCGCTGCGGTCCACGACCAGGTCGCGCACGACGGGGAAGGCGCGGGCCCGGAAGGGCTCGACCGTGATCGTCGAGCCGTCCCGGAACTCCCGCATCCTGAGCTCGCAGGTGGCACAGGCGGACTTGGGACCGTGGGCCACACCGTTGATGACGAGCCCGCAGGTGCCGCAGATCCCCTCGCGGCAGTCGCTCTCGAAGGCGACGGGTACGTCTCCCTCGCGCACGAGCTCCTCGTTCAGCTTGTCGAGCATCTCGACGAAGGACATCTCGGGCGAGATCCCCTCCACGCGATACGCCACGAGGCGCCCCGGGCGGCCGGGGCCTTCCTGCCTCCAGATCCTCAGCTCGAACCTCAGGCCGCCGCCGCTCACCGGTAGCTCCTCTGGGTCGGCTTGACGCGCTCGAACACGAGCGGCTCCTTGTGGAGCACGGGCTCGCGGCCGGGCCCCGCGTGCTCCCAGGCGGCCACGTAGGCGAACTCCTCGTCGTTGCGGACGGCCTCCCCCTCGCCCGTCTGGAACTCCTCCCGGAAGTGGCCGCCGCAGGACTCCCGCCGGTGCAGCGCGTCGAGCGCCATCAGCTCGCCGAGCTCGAGGTAGTCGGCGACGCGCCCCGCGAACTCCAGCTCCTTGTTCAGCTCCGAGCCATCGCCCGGGACCCGGACGTTCCCCCAGAACTCTTCGCGAAGCGCACGCGTCCGCTCGATGGCGCGCCTCAAGCCCGCCTCGTTCCGGGCCATGCCCACCTCGTCCCACAGGAGCCGGCCGAGCTCCCAATGGAACTCCCGCACGGGCTTCCGTCCCCCGACGGCGAGCAGCCGCCGCACGGACTCCCCGACCCCGGCGATCGCGTCGCGAAAGGCCGGGTGGTCCGTCCCGACCCGCGGGAGGTCGGTGCCGGCCAGGTAGTCGCCGACCGTGCAGGGAGCGACGAAGTAGCCGTCGGCGAGGCCCTGCATCAGGGCGGAGGCCCCGAGCCGGTTCGCGCCATGGTCCGAGAAGTTCGCCTCGCCGAGGACGAACAGGCCGGGCACGGTGCTCATGAGGCCGTAATCCACCCAGAGGCCGCCCATCGTGTAGTGCGGGGCCGGGTAGATGCGCATCGGGGTCTCGTAGGGGTCCTCTCCCGTGATCTCGCGGTAGAGGTCGAAGAGGTTCCCGTAGCGCTCGCGGATCGTGTCCGCCCCGAGCCTGCGGATCGCGTCGGCGAAGTCCAGGTAGACGGCGTAGCCCGTGGAACCGACCCCCCGCCCCTCGTCGCACACCCGCTTGGCCGCGCGCGAAGCCACGTCGCGCGGCACGAGGTTCCCGAAGCTCGGGTACAGGCGCTCCAGGTAGTAGTCGCGCTCGGCTTCGGGGATCTCGCGCGGCGGCCTTCGGTCGCCCGCCTGCCGCGGGACCCACACGCGGCCGTCGTTGCGCAGGCTCTCGCTCATCAGGGTGAGCTTCGACTGGCCGGGGCTCGCGAACGGGATGCAGGTGGGGTGGATCTGGGTGAAGCAGGGGTTGGCGAAGAAGGCGCCGCGCCGGTAGCACCGCCAGATGGCGGTGGCGTTGGAGTTCACGGCGTTCGTCGAGAGGTAGTAGACGTTCGAGTAGCCGCCCGTGGCGAGGAGGACCGCGTGGCCTGCGTGGCCAGCGACCTCGCCCGTCACGAGGTTGCGCGTCACGATGCCGCGCGCCTTGCCTCCCACGACCACCAGGTCGAGCATTTCGTGCCGCGGGAAGAGGCGCACGCGGCCCGCGTCCACCTGGCGGAGCAGCGCCCCGTAGGCCCCGAGCAGGAGCTGTTGCCCGGTCTGCCCCCGACAGTAGAAGGTCCTCGAGACCTGAGCCCCGCCGAAGGAGCGGTTCGCGAGAAGGCCGCCGTACTCCCGGGCGAAGGGCACCCCCTGGGCGACGCACTGGTCAATGATGTTCAGGCTCAGCTCGGCGAGCCGGTAGACGTTGGCCTCGCGCGCCCTGAAGTCGCCGCCCTTGATCGTGTCGTAGAAGAGGCGCCACACGCTGTCGCCGTCGTTCCGGTAGTTCTTCGCCGCGTTGATCCCTCCCTGCGCCGCCACGCTGTGCGCGCGCCGCGGCGAGTCCTGGATGCAGAACGCCAGCACCTCGTAGCCGAGCTCGCCGAGGGAGGCCGCGGCGGACGCTCCAGCGAGTCCCGTGCCGACGACGATGACCGTGTAGCGGGGGCGGTTGGCCGGCGCGACGAGCTTGGCCACGGCCCTGTGGCGCGCCCACTTCTCCTCGAGGGCGCCCGAGGGGACCCGCGGGTCGAGCCTCACCGGACCTCCCCGCGGGAGAAGTAGATCCAGACGGGGATCATGAGATAGCCCGCGGCGAGCGCCACCGCGAGCAGGACCCCGAACCCGTAGATCCACGCCGTGAAGCGGCGGTGGTGGATCCCGAGCGACTGGAACGCGCTCCAGAACCCGTGCCTCAGGTGCAGGCCGAGGAACACCATCGAGGCCACGTAGAAGGCCACGTAGCCCGGTCCCTGGAACTTCTCGACGACGAGCCGATGGAGGTCGCGCACCTTCGCGCCGTGCACCGTCGCCACGTAGCCCGACTCGATGCCGGGGCCGAACTTGAAGGTTTTCAGGTGGACGGCCGTGAAGAGCAGCACGAGCAGGCCGGTCCAGATCATCGTCCGGGACGAGAGCGTCATCCGGCTCGGGCCTCCCGCCGGGGCGCTCTCGGCGTAGCCGTCCGGCCGGGCCTTCCTCTTGTCGAGCCAGACCGCGACACCCTCCACGACGTGGACGAGCAGCAGCGCGGCGAGCCCGATCTCGAACGCGTAGAGCAGCGGCCCGAGGCCGAGCAGGAAGTGCGAGTAGGCGTTGTAGCGGTCGGAATCTCCCGTCAAGAGCGTCAGGTTGCCGGCGAGGTGCACGAGGAGGAAGGCGATCATCCCGAGGCCGGTGATCGCCATGAGCACCTTCTTGCCGACCGAGGACCACAGGACGGCACGCAGGATGGGCATCGAAGCTCCGGAGCCTGGCCGGAAGGCGGGCGTTTATAGCGCGCGCCGATCCGCGGACGCAAGGGCGCGGAGCACGCCGCGCGTCCGGATTGGCTCGAGCGGGCCCCGCTCGGCTATCCTGGCCCCGAGATGCCCGGCCAGCGCCCGAAGATCCTGTTCGTCTGCCTCGCCAACTCGTGCCGCTCGCAGATGGCCGAGGCGTTCGCACGGAAGCACGGGGCCGGGCGCATCGAGGCGTTCAGCGCGGGCTCGCATCCTGCCGGCTACGTCCATCCGCGAACGATCCGCTTCATGAGGGAGCGCGGACTCGATCTCGGGGGGCAGGAATCGAAGGGGCTCGAGGACCTCCCCCAGGGGGTCGTGTGGGACTATGTGGTCACGATGGGCTGCGGCGACGCCTGCCCGCACGTCCCCGCCCGGAACCGGCTCGAGTGGGACCTGCCCGACCCGGTGATCCTTCCCGACGACGCGTTCCGCGAGGTGCGGGATCGGATCGAGGAGGAGGTGCGCCGGCTCCTCGCCGAGGCGGCCCCCGAGGGCTAGCTTGCCCTTCGCCAGGGTCCCGAGCTTCGCTATTGACTCCGATCCCGGCGCTGCGCTACTAGGGGGCCGGCATCCAAGACGGAGGACGGAGCGCAGCCGGCACCGACGGGCCGCCCGCGAAGGAGGGGGGGGGCTGGCGTGCCTGCTGCACCCGCCAACCTCATGCTCCGGGGGGACTTGCGGGCACGGGCAGATGCGGCGGGCGTCGGGACGGGCTAGCATGGCCACGCGCGCGGGCCGGGCCCTGGGCCGGCCTCGGGGAGCCGGATCGAGGGCGGGAAGCGAGGCTTCCGCGCCCCCGGTGAGCCGAGCGGACCGGGCGGATGCCCGAGGGGAACGACGGGAACGATGAAGGCCGGGCAGGACCCCTCCACCATCGGCGGCGAGCTTCTGGCGCGCGACCGCAAGGCCGAGCACATCCGCCTCGCCCTCGACCGGGCGTCCCAGCTCGAAGCGAGCTACTTCGAGGACTATGTCCTTGAGCACGTGGCGCTGCCCGAGATGGACCTGGCCGCGGTGGACACCTCGACCGAGTTCCTCGGAAAGCCCCTCCGCGCCCCGCTGCTGATCTCCTGCATGACCGGGGGAACCGAGGCGGCCTCCCGCATCAACCGCAACCTGGCGCTCGCCGCGGAGCGGTGCGGCGTCGCTCTCGGTCTGGGCTCGCAGCGCAAGGCGCTCGAGGACCCGGCGCAGGCCGCGAGCTTCCAGGTCCGCTCGCTCGCTCCCACGATCCCGCTGCTCGCCAACCTCGGCGCCGTCCAGCTCAACTACGGCTACGGTGTCGCGGAGTGCCGGGCGGCCGTGGACATGATCCAGGCCGACGCCCTCGCCCTCCACCTGAACGCCCTCCAGGAGGCGATCCAGCCCGAGGGGCAGGGCGACTTCTCGAACCTGCTGGAGAAGATCGGCGAGGTCGTACGCGGGGTCGGGGTCCCGGTGATCGTCAAGGAGATCGGCTGCGGGCTGTCGGCCGACGTGGGCCGCAGGCTCGTCGCCCTGGGTGTCAGCGTTCTCGACACGGCGGGAGTGGGCGGCACGAGCTGGGCCCGCATCGAGGGCCGGCGCGCGGACGACGCGGACCTGGGCGAGGTCTTCGCCGATTGGGGCATCCCCACGCCCGAGTCCATCCGGCAGCTCCGCACGATCCCCGGCGCGAGGATCATCGGCAGCGGCGGGATCCGCTCCGGCCTCGACGCGGCCAAGGCGATCGCCCTCGGCGCCGACCTGGTCGGACTCGCCCAGCCGTTCCTCGAGGCGGCGGTCGAGTCGGCCGACGCCGTCGCCTCCCGCATCGAGCGCGTGGTGCGGGAGCTGCGCATCGCCATGTTCTGCGCGGGTGCCAGGATGGTCGCCGAGCTCCGGCAGAAGCCGGTTCACAGAAGGTCACGAGGATGAGCAAGCTCAAGTCCGCAGCCCCCAAGCCGCTCGACCCCGACGACGCCCTGGTCCGCTCCCTCGTCGAGGGGCGGATCCGCTTCCACGAGCTCCCGGACGACCTGCCCGCGGCCGTGGCCGCGGACATCCGGCGCCGCGCGCTCGAGCGGATGACGGGTGTCGAGCTGGACGACATCGGCACGTTCTCGATGGACGCCCAGGGAGTCACGCGCCGCAACTGCGAGAACCTGATCGGTGTCGCGCAGGTGCCGATGGGGATCGCGGGGCCCCTGACCATCCGCGGCCGCTACCTCGACGGCGAGGTCTACGTCCCGCTGGCCACGACCGAGGGCGCGCTCGTCGCGAGCGTCAACCGCGGGTGCACAGCGATCCGCGGCTCCGGTGGCGCCCGCGTGCACGTGGAGGATGTCGGCATGACCCGCGCCCCGGTGTTCCGGACGACCGGGATCGAGGAGAACCAGCGCTTCCTCGCCTGGGTCCGGGACCGCGAGGAGGAGCTGCGGCGGGTCACCGAGTCCACGAGCCGCCACCTGCGGCTGGCCGAGGTCAAGCCGTTCGTGATGGGCACCTCGATCTTCCTCAGGTTCCGGTTCGAGTCGGGCGACGCCATGGGCATGAACATGGCGACCATCGCCTGCGATCGCGCCGTGCGGGAGCTGATCGAGCCCGAGACCGGGGTCCCGTGCGTGGCGCTCTCGGGCAACTACTGCGTGGACAAGAAGCCCGCGGCCGTGAACTTCCTCGAGGGGCGCGGCAAGCGCATCCACGCCGAGGTCGTCCTCCCCGAAGAGGTCCTGCGCGAGTGCCTCAAGACCGAGCGCTGGGCGCTGGCCGAGGTGCAGTACCGGAAGAACCTCATGGGCTCGATCGCGGCCGGGGCCCAGGGCTTCAACGCCCACTTCGCCAACGTGCTCGCGTCGTTCTTCATCGCGACGGGTCAGGATGTCGCCCACGTGGTCGAGGGCTCGCTCGGCGTGACCTGCATCGAGCCCCGGGAGAACGGCGCCGTTTACGCCTCGATCTTCCTGCCCGACGTCCCGCTCGGGGCCGTGGGGGGCGGGACGAGTCTCGGCACGCAGAGCGAGGCGCTCGCCCTCATGGGCGTGCGGCCCGACCCCGCGCGACCCGGCCTCGCCGCGATGAGGCTCGCCGAGATCCTCGGCGCGGCGGTGCTCGCCGGAGAGATCTCGCTGATGGCCGCCTTCACCTCGAGAGACCTGGCGCGGGCGCACGAGAGGCTCGGCCGCGGAGCCGGTCCCGTGGAGAACGGGTCGCTGCGCGGACCCCTCTCCGAGGGCTTCGGGCGCTCGCCTGGAGGGGACGAAGGCCGCTCCAGGTGACGCAGGACACGGCGGTCTCCACCCCGGGAAAGCTGATCCTGATGGGTGAGCACGCCGCCGTCTACGGGCATCCCGCCCTCGTGGCCGCCGTGGACGCGCGCATGAAGATCACCGTCCGGCGGCGGGCCGACCGCTCGGTCCGGATCGAGCTCCCGCAGCTCGCCTACGAGGGCGAGACCGACTGGAGGGCGATCCTCGAGCTGACGCGCCGGGCCCGGGCCGCGTGGATGGACTGGGCCGAGGATCCCGCGAGGACGGCCTGGTCAGGGCCGCCGGGCGACCATCCCGGCCGCCTCGTCGAGCTGGTGCTCGGGGAGACCGCGACCTGGCTCGGCCTCGACGCGGGGCCGGGGCTGCTGGTGCGGGTGGACTCGCGCTTGCCGGCGGGCGCCGGTCTCGGAAGCTCCGCCGCCCTCGCCGTGGGGACCTCGGCGGCGCTGCTCCAAGCGCTCGGGGTCGGGCCGACCGAGGATTCCCTCGCCGCGATCGCGCTCGAGGTCGAGCGCAGGCAGCACGGGACACCCTCGGGGGTGGACGCGACGGCGGTCCTGCGCGGGGGCGTGCTGTGGGTCGG
>JBBIHW010000022.1:0-18783 GCA_037446795.1 Acidobacteriota bacterium | reverse complement strand
CGCTTCCCGGGCCGTCAGCATGACTGTCGAGCGCTTCGTGAATAATGCAGGTTAGGGACATGGCTTTCCGGGCTATCGAAAGAGCAAGCCTTCGCTGTTGTCATCACTGGCATTCTCGTGATCAGCATCGGTGAAGCATTCGCGCTGGAGTGGGAGGAGCGTGCAAGAGCCAAGCGCGAGAAGGGGTCATCGGTGGGACTCTTGAAGTTGATAGGTATGGCTGGAGAAACTGCAACGGACTGCGCGCCGGTCGGGAAGGTCAGGATTGGGATCGAAACCTGGGAGGGCCGGAGAACGGGCGGGGAGAGGTTGCCTGCCGGGCAGCCAGTAATCGTTCGTGGGGTGGAAGATAGTAGACTCGTCGTGGAAGCGGCTGAGTAATGCCCGCCAACAAGCGCTTGCAGGCGACGGCGTGCGGCACGCGCTCGCACGGCAGAAACCGCCGGCTCACGCACGCCGCGCCTGAACCGGAGCGTCGGGCCGCACGGGCTGGCTGAAAGGAAACGTATGCGTCTCTTTATCGCGGCGCTGTTTCTTGTCGCTGTGGATCCAGCATCCGCTCAAAAGCGGCTGCCCATTATCGACATGCACTTGCACGCCCTGCCTGCCGACGCGAACAGACCGCCGCCGTTGGGCCTATGTGCTCCCTTCCCGGAATATCCCCTTCTGCGTTTCTCCGAGGAATGGGGAAAGACATTCATCGATTGGCAGAAGAACCCGCCATGTCGGGATCCCGTGTGGTCCCCACAAAGCGATCAGGAATTGATGCAGCAAACCATCTCGGTGATGAACCGCCGAAACATCTTTGGCGTCCTCAGTGGGACACCTGATCGAGTACGGCAATGGAGTGAGGCGGCTCCGGGCCGCTTCATCGCGGGTCTCCAGTTCCAGTTTGGCCGGGACACCATTTCGCCGGCCGAGATGCGCGAGATGTACAGCGCCGGCCAGTTCGCTATTCTGGCGGAAGTCACAAACCAGTATGTAGGAATCGGGCCCAGCGATCCGCAATTCGAGCCCTACCTGGCTGTGGCCGAGGAGCTCGATATTCCCGTTGGCATTCATATCGGTACCGGCCCGCCGGGAGCACCTTATCTGGGATTCCACAAGTACCGGGCGGCACTTCACAGCCCGCTGAGCCTGGAGGACGCCCTGATCCGACACCCGAGGCTTCGTCTCTACATCATGCACGCCGGCTGGCCCGTGCTGCATGACCTCCTGGCAGTCCTATGGTCACACCCGCAGGTTTGTGCGGAACTGGGAGGAATCGTTTTTGCGCTTCCCCGGCCGGAGCTCTACCGTTTTCTGCAACAGGTCATGGAGGCTGGCTTCGGAAAACGCATCATGTTTGGGTCTGACCAGATGGTGTGGCCCGGGGTCATTGAGCGCGGAATCGAGGCCATCGAGTCGGCACCGTTCTTGACGAAAAGTCAGAAGCGCGACCTGCTATACAACAACGCCGCGCGGTTTCTGCGACTGACCGACGAAGAAATAGCGAGGCACCATGGCAGATAGCCAGGGAAAGCTCGTGCGGCCCAACAACGCGCTGCCCTCGGACGCCCCTCGCCCTGCGGGCTTCGGGGTTCCCTCGTTCGCTTCCTCATTCGGCGCCGGTTAGCGCGGGCGTTGGGCAGCCAGTGGAATCGTGGTCCGAACCGCTGGTGGCGGGATCCGTGATCGACTTGCGAGGCGCACGGCAACGTGCAATCGAACACCGCGTCTGCGGTGAGGAGGCGTCGCTTGGCGAGGGTCTTTCTCCTCCACTGGAACGAGGCCGAGTGCAAGGCGCGTGCGTCGGTGCTCCGCCGAGCGGGCCACGACGTGGTGCTTCACTGGAGCACGGAAACGAGTGCGCCACTGGATGATGACTTGCCCGAGGTGGCCGTGATCTCTCTCGATCGGCTTCCGTCGCACGGACGTGCAGTCGCCGAGTGGCTGTGGGAAGCGAAGAAGCGGCAGCACATCCCGATCATCTTCCTGGGCGGGGAGCCAGCCAAGGTCCAGGCGACGAGGGACAAGTTCCCGAAGGCACGCTTCTGTTCAACCGACGCCCTCCTGGCCACGCTTGGCAAGGTGACCGAGTCGTGACGGCGGTGACGGGCAGAGGGCGCGTGCTCGGGGTCGGCGCCATCGTGCTCGTTCTCGGGGCATGCGCGGCTATCCGCCCGCCGAGCGTGGAACCGGCGAACGCGTCACGCGCGGCACGCTATGCGGCTGCGGCTACATTGAGCCGACAGTCCCTGGAGTCGCTTCGGCAGCTGGCCGGGATTCCGGGCATCTCCGCGGCCGTCGGTATCGGCGATTCCATCGTCTGGTCTGAGGGATTCGGCCATGCCGATGCGGAGGCCCGAACGCCGGTAACCCAGCGGACCCGGTTCCGCATCGCCAGCGTGTCCAAAGTGCTCACCGCGGCGGCCGTCGGACGGCTTCACGAACAGGGTGTGCTCGACCTCGATGCACCCGTCAACCGCTATGTCCCGACGTGGCCCGTGAAGGACGTGACGCCGACGGTCCGGCAACTCGCCGGTCACCTCGGGGGCATCCGCGACTACTCGAAGTCGGACGTCGAGAACGGGATCGACGCCAAGCGATTCGCCAGCGTCCGCGAGGCGCTCGCCATCTTCCAGGACGATCCACTGATCGCCGCACCAGGGTCTGTCTACAAGTACTCGACGTTCGGCTACATTCTCCTGAGTGCTGCTCTGGAGAGCGCGTCGGGGCGAGGTTTCCTCGACATGATGGAGCAAGAGGTCTTTGTACCGCTGAACATGCGCGAAACGATCCCCAAGCTCCCGGATCGTGCGATTCCCGCAATGACGGCCCTGTACGCAGTTGGGGAGGGAGGTCGCGCGGTCCGCGCGGTCGATGTAAGTCCGAGCTACAAGTGGGCTGCCGGAGGGTACGTGTCGACCGCCGAGGATCTGGTGCGGTTCGGCCTAGCGCACCTCCGTTCAGGTTTCCTGAAGGACGCCACCCTTTCCACCCTGTTCACGTCGCAGAGAACGTCAGAGGGTCAGGAGACCGGGGTTGGCATCGGTTGGATGACAGCCCGAGATCCTTGGAATCGCCGCGTGTTGTTCCACAACGGCGCCCAGACCGGTGCTCGTTCGGTCCTGATGCTCTACCCGGACGCTGGGCTCGTTGTGGCGATTCTGTCGAACCTCACGAACACCCCGCAGTTCATCGAGGGCACGGCGATGGGCGTTGCCGAACCCTTCCTCCGACCGTCCGATCCGTGCGAATCGGCCAAGGTGCTTTCGGAGCTCGCCGGGACCTACGAGTACCGGATCGGATCCGGGACTCAGAGTTCGACCGGCACGATCGAGCTCGGCGTAGCGCCGGATCGACTGGAAGGCTGGATGTCGACGGCAGCGGGCGCCAAGGTGAATCGACTGTCGATCCCGTTTCTCCTTGCACAGGGAGGCGAGGCGCGAGGTGTGATAGTTGCCCCCGAGGGTTTGCTGCTGCTGACCTTGCGGGAGGCGACCTCGCAACCTTCCGCCACGATCACGTTTCACGGCGGCCTCGTGTCCTCTCGGATCGAGGCAAATCTGCGGAAAAGGCAGTAGGTGCGCGCTGCCCAACAAGCGGTTGCAGCGGACGGTCCGCTGCGCGCCGCCGCTGACGCGCGTCGGGCGGAGAAGCGCGGGATGGAGGAACGAGCACTGGAAATCCGACAGGCGGCACCGGCGGACGCGGGGGGCCTCGCAGAGCTGACCACACAACTGGGCTATCCGGTCGGGGTCGGGGGGATGTCCGCGCGCCTGGAGCGCGTGCTCAAGCGGTCGGACCAGGTTATCCTTGTGGCTTCGGACGCCGGAACGGGTGTGATTGGGTGGATCCACGCCGCCGAGCAGCACCAGCTGGAAGCCGATCCGCGCTGCGAGATTCTGGGATTGGTGGTGGATCAGACCCGATGGCATCGAGGCGTGGGCCGACACCTGGTGGGGGCCGTGGAACGATGGGCGCTGGCAAGAGGCCTCGCCGAGATGTACGTGCGCAGCAACATCCTGAGGACGGACTCGCACCCTTTCTATGAACGGCTCGGGTACGCGCGCGCCAAGACCCAGCATACCTACCGGAAGCGGCTGCGCGACTCCGGTGGTGGCAACGCTGCGGACGCACGATCCGGCCGGCCCTGGCGCGCCGCACGAAATCCCTGAGCGCCCGCTCGGCCGCGCGAGAGTACGTGCGCTCTTCGCTCAGGCGCGCAAAGTCCACACCCGCGGTGTCGGCCCGTCGACGGCGGAGTCCCTTCTGGGTAAGCGTACGACCGAGTACACGTCTCGAAAGGGTCGGGGTCGGCGTCCGTCTTGCTCGATCCGTCCTGTGCTCTTTGGGGACCCTGGGGTGGCGGCGTCCGACGTCAGGCCGGGATCGCGATGTCGCGCTCGTCCCGGGGCGCAGCCCCGTGCAGCCTCGCCCAGTTGGGGGGCAGCAGCTCCCCGAGCCGGCTCTCTATGACCACGATCGCGGAGATCGTGAAGGTCGCCGCGCCTCTCGAGCCCCACTTGGAGAGCGTCGTAGCTGGTCATCGCCACGGCCTCAGGCTCGGCCTCGTGGAATCCATCAACAGCAAGATCGCCATCCTGCGCGCCCAGGCTCGGGGCTACCGGGATCCCGAGTACTTCAAGTTCAAGATCTTCCAGCGGTGCAGCCTCCCGGATAACCCCTGGGCTCAGGTGGTGCTGTGAACCCTACGCCATCGCGGGAAATCGAGAGGAGCGCCTTTTCTCTTGTTGTCAACAGCGCAGCCCCGGCTGGGTTGCCATACGGCAACACGCGTGTCGCCTCTTTGGAACCCCCGATCGCGCTCGACTCGTCCCCGCGAAGATCACGCGGCCCTCGGCGCCTGTTCGCCCTCGCGCTTGCCGAGGGCCCCGGTGGCAACGGGTGTGCGTGTCGGGCGTGCAGCTTTCTACGTCCGGGTCTTCGGGGCAATGCCGGGCGGCGGCCAGGTGCTCGAGGAGCGCGCGCTTGCGAGGACCTGCAAGCTCGAGGTACTGAAATGTGAACCCCTTTCGCAGAGTTCCACGTTGGTCCTCGTTCCGTGGTCTCCCGACATCCGCGACGCCAAACGGAATGCCGACAGAGCCTGTGTGCCGAGCGCGCACACGACCGACGATTCACCTCCCTCGATGCCCGCCTCGTGGTGGGCCCACCAGGACTCGAACCTGGGACCAGCGGATTATGAGTCCGCCGCTCTGACCGACTGAGCTATGGGCCCCCAGGGCCGCCGGACGTCGGTGTCATTGTACGCTGCCGGCCACGGGCGTGCGGGGGTCCCCTCAGCGGAACCGGACGCCGCGCGGGACGACCTCGAGCTCGTTGACGACGCCGCGGACGCCGTTCACCCCCCAGGCGAGCCGCTCGGCCCGCCTGCGGTCGGCGAGGCGGGGGACCCTTCCCTCGAGCCGGACCACACCTTCCTCCACCGAAGGGCGGATCTTCCCGGCGACCCGGACGAGCGAGCCGGGGCCGAGGAGTCCTTGCACCGCGGCGAGGATCGCCTCGTCGGTGGCGGACGGGGTCTGGAGGCGATCCTCGACCGCGACCACGCCCTCCACCTCGGCGGCCGCATCTCGCGCCCTCAGCCGGAGCCGCGCGTCGGCGACCCGCCCGGTGAGGACGGCGCGCCCCTCGGACACCTCGGCCTCGATGCCGGCCGCCTCGAGAGCCGGGACGTCCCGGAAGCGACGGCGGAGGTCGCCCTCGATCGTCTCGTCCGAGAGGCCGGCGCGGTCCACCTCGAGCTCGTTCACGATGCCGAGCACGCCCCGCACGGACGCGGCCACGTCCTCGGCCGCGAGGGAAGCCGCGAGGGAACGCATCCGGCCCCTGAGGGTCACGACGCCCTCGTGCACCTGGATGTCGAGAGGGGACAGCGCCGTCCTGGCGGAGGCCCGTAGCGCGCCCTCGACGCGGTCGTGGATCTCGCGGTCGGTCGCGGCCGCGACCGGGACGGCGGCGAGCAGAAACGAACCGAGCGCGGCCCCGGCGCTCAGCGGCCGCGAGGGCGGCCGGCTCCGCCTCCTACGGGCAGTCGGCGCAGACCCCGCCGGAGGAAACGTAGCTGCTCTCCTTGCGGCTGCACTTCCCATCGCAGTTGCAGCGGCCCTTCGAGACGGGGACGCACGCCGACGTGCAGCCGGACGTGTCGTAGGTGCAGGTGTTCGGGGAGCATGCGAGCTGCCCGCCGTCGAAGCCCAGGTCCTGGCAGGTCGCCCCGCCGAGATCCTCCCCATCGCAGTCCTCTCCGGGATCGATGGTGCCGTTGCCGCACGTGGAGGGGGCGGCGCTGCAGCCCGTCAGCAGGCCCGCGATCTGCGGGTAGATCCGATCCATTCTCGCCCCGGAGTTCAGGCAGCCGCCGAAGTGGTGGAGGGCGACGACCTTGTGCGTGTCCCCGGACAGGACCGGGGAGCCCGAGGAGCCGTTGGTGGTGTCGCAGTAGTAGCCGATGTCCGACGTCGAGTCGTTTCCGGGATACGGCGAGGCATCCACCTCGCAGAAGCCGGTCGGGTTCGAGGAGTGGGTGGACTCGAGAGACAGCTTCTTCACACCGCCCGCGGGATGGCCCGCGATGTAGATCCTCTCGCCAGCGGGCGGCAGCCGGTTGTCGAGAGGCAGGCAGGGGATCGAGCTGGAGTCGCCGGTCGTCGTGAACAGCGTGTAGTCGAGCAGCGCGTCGGTCTTCTGGAGCGTGCTGCCGAAGACCGAGCCGCTATAGCCGCTCGTCCCGCTCCCGCAGCCGGAGAGCTTGTACTCCATGCGAAGCTCGGTGGACTGGACCCCGGTCTGGGACGCCGTGCAGTGATTGTTCGTCATGAACTGCCCGCTGTCGGAGGCCTTGAACGCCGTGCACGAGGAGCAGCAGCCGATGAGCGCGAGCACGGCACCGCGGGCCCGGTCGTACTCGGTCGGGAACGTGTCCCGGTAGCACTCGACGTCCCTCCAGTCCTGCGTGCCGCAAACGCTCTCGGGCTCGCCGGGCGACGGGAGGATCGGGACGATTCCCCGGCCGTAGCTGTCGATCTCGACGCCCCCGCCGCCGCCCGACGCGGCCTCGAGCCGCACGATCGCGGTATCGCCGTCCACCGCGAAGGCCCAGAACTCGCCCGTACCGAAGGGGCCGCGGTCCTCGTATACGTGGGCGACCGCCCCGTCCGGACTGGACACCACGACCCGGTCGCCCGGTGCGAGATCGAAGCGGCTGAAGTGGACCCGAATGTAGGTCGCGCCGGGATAGTGCACGACCCACTCCTCGATGCCGGCCGCGTACGGCGCCAGCGTTCTCAGGTTGGCGAGCTCGAGCTCCCCGACCTTCTCGATGGCCACCGCCGGAAGGGCCGCGAGGCCGAAGAGGACAACCGCGTGGACAACCAGTCCGCGCAGCCACCAGGCTCTTGCCACCCGTGTCATGGCTTGTACCCCCGCCACCGGAACCGCCGCCCCGCCGGCTGCGCCCTTTCGCAGGCGGCCCGGGCCGGCCGAGAGGGTACGGCGAGGGGCGGCCGATGGCAATAGACCGTTTTCCGGTAGGCTCTCCGGGATCGGTAGAAGGAGGAGGAGCGTCCCCGTGGTCAGACTCTGGTTCGTGTCGGGAAGCCTGCTCGGGGCCTCCGGGGTCGTGCTGGGGGCCTTCGCCGCCCACGGCCTCAAGGGAGCCCTGCCCGCCGATTCGCTCGCGCAGTTCGAGACGGGCGCTCGCTACCAGCTTCTCCACGCCCTGGCGCTGCTCGGGGCGGGCTGGGCGTGCGATCGGTGGCCGGGTCCCCTCGCCCAGGCGGCCGGCTGGGCCTTCCTCGCCGGAATCGTGATCTTCTCGGGAAGCCTCTACCTGCTCGCGCTGTCGGGGCTGCGCTGGCTCGGCGCGATCGCTCCGGCCGGCGGGCTCGCCCTCGTCGCAGGCTGGCTCCTGCTCGCCGCCGCGGCGCTGCTCGAGAGGTGAGCGCTCAGGCGAGCCGCTTGAGGCGCGCCATGTCGAGGATCGTGATCCGGGGCCCGTCCACGGCCACGACACCTTCCCGCACGAGCCTCTGGAACGTGCGCGAGAGCGTCTCGTGCACGGTGCCGAGGTAGGAGGCGAGCGAGCCCTTGGCCAGCGGCAGCGTCAGCGCGGGCGTCCGCTCGGCGGCGAGCCCGGCGGCCTCGACCTCTCGCACCAGGTAGCGGGCGAGCCGGGAGGTCACCTCGCGCAGGGTGATCCCCTCGAGCTGCACGCTCAGTTCCCGCAGGCGCGCGGCGAACACGCGCAACAGCTCCCACGCGACCTCGGGATGCTGCTTGAGGAAGGGCGCGAAGCGCTCGCGCGGCAGGAACAGCAGCTCGCTGTCGCGCGTGACCCGGGCGTGGGCGGGGTAGACGGGACTCGACTCCTCGAGCAGGGGGACCTCGGCGAGGCTGTCGCCCGGCCGGCAGACGTGCAGGATCAGCATCCTGCCGTCCTCCGAGAGCTTGTAGACGACGGCGAGCCCCTCGAGTACGACGAACATGCCCTGGTACGGCTCGCCCTCGGCGAACAAGGTTTCCTTCTTCTTGAGGTGGAGGATGCGGGAGAGCCCGGCGAGGCGGTCGAGGGAGTCGTCCTCCAGCTCGCCGAACAGGGGGATGCGCCGGAGCCTCTCGCGGTTGCTCTCGCGGAGATCGGCGCGGAAATCGCCCATGCCGTGAGGCTAGCACAGGCCTCCCGGCCGCTCCGGCAGGGCTATCCTTGTCCTCCCATGGCGATCCTCGAGCGGCCCGAGCTGCGCGACCGGAAGCGCGTGTTCCGGGACCGCGCGCACGCAGGCCGGGTGCTGGCCGAGGCGTTGGAGGGGCTCCGCGCAACGCCGGCGCGCCTGCTCGCGATCCCCTCGGGAGGTGTTCCCGTCGCGGCCGAGATCGCGAGGCGGCTCGGCCTCCCGCTGTCGGCGGCGGTTTCGAGCAAGATCACCCCTTCGTGGAACGCGGAGATGGGCTGCGGAGCGGTCGCCTTCGACGGGACCGTGCTCGTGGACGGTCGCCTCGCCCGCAGGATGGGGCTCGGAGCCGAGGAGCTGCGCGAGGGGATCCGGCTCGCGCGGGAGAAGGTCCGGCGACGCGCCGAGATGTTCGCCGAGGCCGCCGAGGTCGGGGACCTGCGCGAGGTGCACGCCATCCTCGTGGACGACGGGCTCGCCTCGGGCCTGACGATGCTCGCCGCCGTCGGGGCGGTCCGCAAGGCCGGGGCCTCGCGGATCTCGATCGCCGTGCCGACGGGGCACGACCGCTCGGTGGCCGAGCTCGCCTCGAGGGTGGACGATGTCTACTGTCCCAACGTGAGGGGCGGGCTCAGCTTCGCCGTGGCCGACGCCTACGAGGCCTGGCGCGACGTGCTCGAGAGCGAGGCGGCGGACATCGTGAGGCGCCACCGGGAAGAGGAAGAGACGGCGCGCCGGGGGCGGACCGCGGGGCGGCACGGCCCCTGAGGCCCGAGGCCCGTCAAAGGCGGCGGCGCAGGATCTCCGACAGCTCCTCGTCGGAGAGCACGATCGGGTTCGTTCTCATGCTTCCGGCGCGGCTCGAGGCGACGACCTTCTCGACGTCCGCCGCGGCGACGCCGAAGGATCCGAGGCGCGGGATGCCCAGCCGCTCGGTCCAGGAGGAAAGCAGGGCGGCGAGCCTCTCGGGCGCATCCTGCCGCGCGGCCTCGCCCTCCGCCCCCGACAGGATCGCGCACGCGCGCGCGTACCGGGCGAGGGCGGGCGAGGACGGCTCCCGCGCCCGGAGCGCCGCGACGTTCGTGGCGATCGCCGCCGCGAGGAGCGTCCCGCACACGGCGCCATGGGGTGCAGGGAAGAAGGCGCCCAGGGGGGCGGCAAGACCGTGGACCGCGCCGAGCCCTGCGTGGGCGAGAGCGATCCCGGACAGCAGCGCCGCGTAGGCCATGCGGGAGCGTGCCGCCCGGACGTCGCCGCGCTCTTCGAACCAGGCGAGGAGCCCCTCGCGAGCGGCCGCGAGGCCGCTCTCGCAGAGGGCGTCGGTGAAGGGGCTCGCGCGGGGAGAGGCGTAGGCCTCGAGCAGCTGGGTCACGGCGTCCATGCCGTCCGCGGCGACGATCTCCTTCGGGCAGGTCTCGAGCAGGAGCGGGTCCACGACGGCGTGGCGCGGCACGAGCGAGTCGTGCCGGAGCGAGCGCTTGAAGCCCCGCTCCCCGCGGACGCTCAGGACCGCGTTCCGCGTCGCCTCGCTGCCCGTGCCGGCTGTGGTGGGCGCCGCGACCACGGGCAGGGCCGGCCCTTCGTAGGGCACGCCGCGGCCGACCTCCTCGAGGTGGTCGAGGACCTTCCCTCCCGTCGGGAGCAGCGCCGCGACGGCCTTCGCGGCATCCATCGCGCTGCCCCCGCCGACGGCGAGCACGGAGTGGATTTCGTGACCGCGAAGGCGCGCCACCGCGCCATCCACGAGTTCGGGAGAGGGCTCGGTCTCGACGGCGAGGAGTTCCCAGGAGAGGCCGCGGGCCCGCAGCGCGGACTCCAGGACGGGCCAGTGGCGGGAGGCGCGCAACGACCGCCTGCCCGTCACGAGGAGGAGCCGCCGGCCGAAACCCGAGGCGAGCTCGGCCGCGCGGGCGAGGACGCCCTCGCCGAACAGGACCTCGGGCAGGCGCCCTACGGAGAACCGAGCGATCGCCACCGCGCGGGGTCCTCGGGCGCGATCGCCCGGTACGGTTTCCCCTCTCGCGGGGAGGCCATCCAGGCCGCCACCGCGGCGCGCCACTCGAGGTAGTGGGGCGTCCGCTTGTGAGCCTCGGCGTCCTCGGCCGTCCGGAAGACCTCGACCAGGACGAACCGGGTCGGGTCCTCGGTGGACTGCAGGACGTCGAACCGCAAGCTGCCGGTCTCCCCGAGCGTGCCCTCGTGGTTGCGGCGCGTGGCCGCCACGAAGTCGTCCACGCGCTCGGGCCGCACGTGGACGTGGACGAGGGTGACGTGCACGGCCGCTCCGAGCCGCGGCGAACGGGGCGCGGCTATCTTCCGGTCCGCTCGAGGAACGGCCGGAGGATCTTGACCCGGGACGGATGCCGCAGCTTCCTCAGCGCCTTCGACTCGATCTGCCGGATCCTCTCCCGCGTCACGGCGAACGACTGGCCGACCTCCTCGAGCGTGTGCTCGCTACCGTCCCCGACGCCGAAGCGCATCTTCAGGACCTTCTCCTCCCGGGGCGTCAGGCTCTTGAGGACCGCCTGGGTCTGCTCCCTCAGGTTCAGCTGGATCACGGCCTCCACCGGGGAGAGCGCGCTCCGGTCCTCGATGAAATCCTTCAGGTGGCTGTCCTCCTCCTCGCCGATCGGTGTTTCGAGGGAGATGGGCTCCTGGGCGATCTTGAGCACCTTGCGGACCTTCGCCACCGGGATGCCCATCTTCTGCGCGATCTCGTCGGGCGTCGGCTCGCGGCCGTACTCCTGGACGAGGCTTCTCTGGGTGCGCGCGAGCTTGTTGATCGTCTCGATCATGTGCACCGGGATGCGGATCGTGCGGGCCTGATCGGCGATCGCCCGGGTGATCGCCTGCCGGATCCACCAGGTCGCGTACGTGGAGAACTTGTACCCGCGCCGGTACTCGAACTTGTCCACGGCCTTCATGAGGCCGATGTTCCCCTCCTGGATCAGGTCGAGGAACTGCAGGCCGCGGTTCGTGTACTTCTTGGCGATCGAGACCACCAGGCGCAGGTTCGCCTCGATCAGCTCGCCCTTGGCGCGCTTGGTCTGCGCCAGTCCCCGATGGATCGCGGCGGCCACCTCGGCCAGCGCCTTCCGGTCCCCTCCCATCGCGTCCGCGAGCGAGCGGATGTCGGAGCGCAGCTGCTTGATCTTCCTTTGAACCTCGCTGCGGAGGGCCGGGTCGCGGAACTCCCGCAGGCGGCCGTTGAGGTCCCGCAGGCCCCTCTCGTGGCGCCTGATCATCCCGTCGGCCTCGATCACGCTGCGGACCAGCGAGTCCACGACGGCCGGTGCCAGCGCCAGCTTCCGCAGCTCCCGCGCGACGAGCACGCGCTGCCGCGCGATCGCCCACTGGAGCCGGCGCCAGGCCCGGCCGCCTTGCTTGAGGCCCCGCGCGCGCCGCTCGAGCTGCACGATCCGGCCACGAACGCGCTGGATCCGCTGGATCCCCCGCCGGGCGCGCTCGAGCTTGGTGTCGGGCTCCCCGTCGTCGTCCTCGCCGTTGGCGATCAGGTTGGCCGAGGCCTGCCCCTTGCGGATCCTCTCCCCGAGCTGCCGCAGCTCTTCGAGGGCCCAGGGCGACAGCGACAGCGCCTTGAGCACCTGCCGCTCTCCCCGCTCGATCCGGCGCGCGATCGAGACCTCGCCCTCCTTGGTGAGCAAGGGCACCGTGCCCATCTCGCGCAGGTACATGCGGACCGGATCGTTGGTCTTCTCGAGGGGTGCCGCGAGAGGATCGCCCTTGCCGTCGTCCTCCTTCGGGACCGCCTCCTTCCGCAGCGGCGCCTCTTCGGACCCGCCGACCTGCGCCCGGGAGTCGTCCTCCACGATGTCGATGCCGTGGGCCTCGAACAGGGAGAAGACCTCGTCGAGCTCCTCCTGCGACGAGGCGATCTCCTCGGGCAGCAGCTCGTTGATCTCGACGAACGTGAGCCAGCCCCGCTCGCGGCCGATGGCCACGAGCTGCTTCACCTCGTCGTACTTCTCCTCGAGGGCCGATGGCGTCGTGTCTCGGGACCTCTTGGTCATCGTCTCTCGCGTCCTATCCCCGCAAGGGGCGAAAGCGTCGCCCGTCAGGACAGGGCGTCCATCTGCCGTGCCAGGCGGATCTTCTCGGCGAGCAGCTCCTCCAGCCGGGCGTCCGGAGCCTGCTCGATTTCCCGCTGCAGCTGGCGCCCCGCGCGCTGCAGCCGGCGGAGGCGAAGCGCCTCGAGGCAGGAGCCCACCTCCGCGGCGGCACCCGCCGCCCCTTCCCGAAACGCCAGGCGCGTCAGGAGGTCGCGGTCCTCCTCCCGCTCGAGCTCGTCGAACACCGCCAGGTAGCTCACGTCCCTCGAGCCGGCGTGCAGGCGCAGGATCGCCTCCACGACACCGGCCACGGCGGATCCCTCGAGGTCGGCGCTCTCGAGAGCGGCCGCCGCCTGCTCGCGCGCCTCCGGCTCGGCGAGAAGCAGCCGGACGAGCTGTGCCTCCGCCTCGCGGACCGGATCGGGAGGGGGTCCGGCCCGGTGCCGGATGGACGGCCGGGCCGACCGCGCGGCCGCCCGCAGCTCCTCGGCGATCGCGTCGTCCTCGACGCCGAAGGCCGAGGCGATCCGTCGCGCCCACTCCGCCCTCGCGATCGCGCTCTTGAGCCTCGCGACGCGCGGCAGCAGCGCGTTGACCGCGCCGACTTTCTCTTCGAGCGACCGCAGGTCGCGCCGCCTGAGTTCCCGCCCGAGCAGGAAGTCGAGCCAGCCCGGGGCGCTCCCGACGAGCTCGCGATAGGCTCCGGGACCCGCCGACCGGAGAAACTCGTCCGGGTCCTGGCCGCCCGGAAGGTCCACAGCCCGCACCTCGAAGCCCCGCTCGGCGAGGAGGTCGAGCGACCGGACGGCGGCCTCGCCGCCCGCCGCATCTCCGTCGTACGAGATGACGACGTTGCGGGTTGCGCGCCCGAGCAGGCGCGCCTGCTGCGGCGTCATGGCCGTGCCGAGCGTGGCCACCACGTTCTCGAAGCCGGCCTGGACGAGCGCCGCGAGATCGAGGTAGCCCTCCACGACGATCGCGAACCCCTGCTCGCGGATCGCCGCGCGGGCGCGGTCGAGCCCGTACAGGTGGTCACCCTTGACATAGGCCGGGGTCTCGGGCGAGTTGAGGTACTTGGGCTCGCCGTCACCGAGCGCGCGGCCGCCGAAGCCGACCGTCCTCCCCTCGATGTCGCGGATGGGGAACATGAGCCGGTCGCGGAAGCGGTCGTATTCGCCGGCGCCGTCCTTCCGCGGCAGCACGAGGCCCCCGGCGATCATCTCGCCCGGCGAGAACCCTTTCGAGAGGAGCCGGCTGCGCAGACCCTCCCAGCCGTCGGGCGCGTAGCCGAGGCCGAGCCTCTCGACCGTGCTCTCGGCGAGACCGCGTCGCTCGAGGTAGGCGCGGGCCCGCCTCCCCGCCGCGGGGTCGCGGAGCTGCTCCGCGAAGTACGCCTCCGCCGCTGCGTTCATCTCGAGAACGCGCCGCCGAAGGTCGCTCTCGCCCCGCGGCCGGTCGGGCAGCGCCACGCCCCAGCGGCGCGCGAGCATCTCGAGCGCCTCGCGGAACCCGACCTTCTCGTACAGCATCACGAACTTGAAGGCGTCGCCCCCCTGGTGGCAGCCGAAGCAGTAGAAGAGCTGGGCGCTCGGGTCCACGGTGAAGGAAGCGGTCTTTTCCTGGTGGAAGGGGCAGAGCCCCTTGAAGCGGCCGCCGGCCCGCTTCAGGGGGACGTAGTCGGAGACGAGCTGTACAATGTCGCCTGCGCTTCGAACGGACTCGGCGAGGTCTCGGCTGGAAGCTCGACCGCCCAACTCGCCCCCCTGTCAGGCCGCCGACCGGGCGCGGGACGCCGCCGGCCGGGGGCGTCCCTCGGTCCACCTGCGGGCTACGGGTTGACCTTTCGCTCCTGAGCGAGGCGCTTCATCAGCTTCTTGCGCGCCGCGAGAGCCTTGCGCTTCCTCCGGACGCTCGGCTTCTCGTAGTGCTGGCGCTTCTTGATCTCGGTGAGGACGCCGGACTTCTCGCACTTTCGCTTGAAGCGCTTCAAGGCGTTCTCGAGGGTCTCGTCCTCGCGCACCTTGATCAGCGGCATTCGACACTCACCCCGCTTTCGTACGCTTGCAAGCGTCTGCAGGACCGCCCGGAAATTCCGGACACGCCAAACGCGTGATTCTAGGCGGGGCGAGAAGGAGCGTCAAGGGCGCGTCGAGGGGCCAGGCTGGAGTTGTCATAATAGCAACACTATAGGGCGTTTCGACAAGCTCCGCGAAGCACCGCCGCCCCCGGCCTCCCCTCTTCCCTGGATCTCCGTATGGAGGTGGCCATCGGGTGACGAACGATCGGCCTCTAAGTTACGGTTCAGCCGACGGCTTGTCCAAAGTTTTTTCGTTTGAAGGGCTCATCGGCGCCGTCCGGGTCTTCCCGCCGGGTTCCTCGACCGTCCCATCCTGGCGTGGATGAGGCCGGCGAGGTAGCCCGCCCCGAACCCGTTGTCAATGTTGACGATCGCGAGCCCCGGCGCGCAGCTGTTGAGCATGGCCAGCAGCGCCGCTTCGCCGCCCCGGCCAGCGCCGTAGCCCGTGCTCGTCGGGACGCCGATCACCGGGCACCGAACGAGGCCCGCCACCACCGACGGCAGCGCCCCCTCCATCCCCGCCACGACCACGACCACCGCCGCCGCGAGCAGAGCGTCCCGGTGCGCCATCAGGCGGTGGAGGCCGGCGACCCCGACGTCGTAGATCCGGCGGACCTCGCTCCCCATGAGCTCCGCGGTCAGGGCCGCCTCCTCCGCCACCCGGATGTCGGAGGTGCCCGCTGTGAGGATCAGGAGCCCCGGGCGGCCCGCCCGGCGCCGCCCGGCGCGGCGCAGGACCACGGCCTGGGCGGCCTCGTGCCACTCGGCGCGAGGATGCGACGCGGCGATCGTCTCGTAGGCCTCCCGGCTCGCCCGGGTCACCAGGACGCCCTGCCCGGACCGCTCGAGCCGGCCCACGATCGCCGCGATCTGTTCGGCGCGCTTGCCCTCGCCGAAGACGACCTCCGGGAAGCCCTTGCGGATCGCCCGGTGGAGGTCGAGGGAGGCGAAGCCGATCTCCTCCACGGGAAGCGCTCTCAGCCGCTCGACCGCGTCGCGGACCGAGAGCTTGCCGGCCCTGACCCTGCCGAGCAGGCCCCGCAGGCTCCTCTCGTCCATCGCGAGCCGTCTCCCTTCTTGACGGCCCTCCGAGCCGGCTCCTACCATGCGCCGCCCGGAGGGCGATCCCGGTTGAGCAAGAAGCCTACCGACCGACGGTCCCACGCGCGCTTCGGCCGCACTGTGGAGATCGAGGGCGCCTCCGACGGCGGGAGCGGGATCGTCGCCCGCATGGTGTCCCGCGATCTGTCCCTCGGCGGCCTCTACTGCACCTCCTCCCAGGACTTCCCGGAGATGACGCGGCTCGCCGTCCGGCTGATGCTCCCCACCGACGGCGCCCTGGAGCCTCGCACCGAGCCCGTGGACCTCACGGCGGTGGTCGTCCGGCGCCGCAAGCTCGGCTCGGCGGCCGGCGCGCCGCGCGTCGAGCTCGCGCTGGTGTTCACCTCCATCTCCGATCGAGACCGCGAGCGGCTCGCCCGGTTCCTCGCCCGCGGCTGAGCGGCGCCCGCCCCGGCCCCGACTCGCTGCTCGGGCGATTCTCCGCTTGACTTGCCGCGGCGCGCGCGGTGTAATCCGCGCGCCGCCGCGCGGATCGCGCGGTGCGGCGAGGGAAGGGAGGAACCGGAACGTGAACAAAGCGACGCTCATCGGCAAGATCGCCAACGACGCGGGCATCACGAAGCAGGCCGCCGCCACCGCGGTGGAGAGTCTGATCGAGGGGATCACCTCGTCCCTCAAGAAGGGGCAGCGCCTCTCGCTCGTCGGCTTCGGCACGTTCAGCGTGAGCAAGCGGAAGGCGCGCACCGGACGCAACCCGCAGACCGGCGAGACGATCACGATCAAGGCCAAGCGCATCGCCCGGTTCAAGGCAGGCAAGCAGCTCGAGAAGGCCCTGAACCGCTAGACCGCGAGGAGACTCGGGGGCGGACCCTTCGGCCCGGACCCCGCGGCGGGCGCTCATCCTTGGCCCGGCGCGATCACCGCCAGCAGCGCGCCGGCCTCCACCGGCAAGCCGGCCTCGACGTGTATCGAGGTCACGGCACCGGCCCGCGGAGCGGCGATCTCGTTTTCCATCTTCATCGCCTCGATCACCAGCAGACCCTGCCCGGCCTCGACCCGCTCGCCGGGCGAGACCAGCACCCGGACGACCTTGCCCGGCATCGAGGCCACGACCCGCTCCGGCCCGCCCCCGCGGGACAGGAGTTCCTCCCTCGCCTTTCGGGTCGGGTCGGACAGCCTGACCAGCCTCGAGGCGGCACCGTGCCGCACCTCGTAGCCTTCTTTCGTCCGCTCCACCGAAACCTCGTAGGAACGCCCGCCCGCGAGGATCGAATAGAAGTCCCCCTCGAGCTTGCGGACGTCGAGCACTCGCTCCACGCCGTCCACCACGACCACGTATCTGCCCTCTCGCCGCTCCGTGATGACCTCGTGGGAGCGGCCGCCGAGGGTCGCCTCGAGCTTCATCTCTTCCAGCCCCCTGCCGGCCATTTCCAGGCGGACCGCCCGCCCCCGGAGGAGGATCCCTCCCCCTGCACCGAGCGCGCCTCGAGCGCCCGGAGGTGGGCGACCGCGGCCGCCGCCACCGCGATCTCGTCGAGCCAGGGGTCCTCGAGGGGCTCGAGCAGCTCCGGGTGCTCCTCGAGGAACCCCGTGTGGATGTCCCCGGCGACGAACCGCGGGTGCGCGAGCACCTTGCGGTGGAGCGGCACGCACGTCACCACGCCGTCCACGCGGTATTCGTCGAGGGCGCGGGCCATGCGGGCGATCGCCTCGGCGCGGTCGCGGCCCCAGGCGACGACCTTCGAGAGGAGCGGGTCGTACTCGAGAGGGATCGTGTAGCCGACATAGCTCGCTCCGTCGTAGCGGATGCCGGGACCGGAGGGAACCCTGAGGCCCCGGATCGTCCCCGGCGACGGGAGGAAGCCCCGGGCCGGGTCCTCGGCCACGATCCGGCACTCGATGGCGTGGCCGCGCAGGACGACGTTCTCCTGCTCGAGCTGGAGGGGGGCGCCGGCCGCGATCTCGATCATCGCCTTCACCAGGTCCACGCCCGTGACCATCTCGGTCACCGGGTGCTCGACCTGGAGGCGCGTGTTCATCTCCATGAAGTAGAAGGCGCCCGAAGCGTCCCGCAGCATCTCGACCGTGCCGGCGCTCGAGTAGCCGGCGGCCCGCGCCGCGCGGACGGCGATCTCGCCGATCCTCTCGCGGGTCGCCTCGTCCACGACCGGGGACGGGGACTCCTCGACGAGCTTCTGGTGCCTGCGCTGGATCGAGCACTCGCGCTCCCCGAGGTGGACGGCGCGGCCATCGCCGTCCGCGAGCACCTGGACCTCGATGTGGCGCGGCCGCTCCAGGTACTTCTCGAGGAACAGGCGGTCGTTCCCGAACGCCGAGGCCGCCTCGCCGCGCGCCTGGGCGAGCAGGGAAGGAAGCTCCTCCTCGCGCCGTACGATCCTCATGCCGCGGCCGCCCCCGCCCGCCGCGGCCTTGAGCAGGACCGGGTAGCCGATGCTCGACGCCCACCCGCGGACGACCTCGGGATCCGGTGGAAGGGGTGGGCTCCCAGGGAGGACCGGAACGCCCGCCGCCTCCATGATCGCCCGCGCCCGCACCTTGTCCCCCATCGCCTCCATCGCCTCGGCCGGCGGCCCGATGAACACGAGGCCTGCGTCACGGCAGGCGCGCGGCAGCGCCGGGTTCTCGGCCAGGAAGCCGTAGCCGGGGTGGACGGCTTCGGCACCCGACCTCCGGGCCGCGTCGAGGATCCGCTCGATGCGCAGGTACGAATCGCGGGCCGGGGCGGGGCCGATCGGAAGCGCCTCGTGGGCGTAGCGGACGTGGAGCGCTTCCCGGTCGGCCTCCGAGTAGACTGCGACGGTCCGGATCCCCATCTCGTGACAGGCCCGGATGATCCGGACCGCGATCTCCCCGCGGTTGGCGACGAGGATCTTCC
>JBBIHW010000021.1:901-19323 GCA_037446795.1 Acidobacteriota bacterium | reverse complement strand
CGCGGACGAGCGGGCCGTGGCGGCACTCCTGCGCGCGTGCCGCCAGACTCCGGTCCGGAGGATCATCGAGCAGCCCGAGGCCTTGCGGGCCTACGGGCTCGACCCACCTCGCGCGAGGATCCGTCTCGAAGGCGTGGAGGCGCCCGCGCTCGAGATTGGGGAAGCGGATCCGACGGGGACGGGCCTGTTCGCGCGCGTCGCGGGCCGTCCGGGGGTGCTGGTGCTCGACGCGAGCGCGGGTCAGGCGCTGCTGCGGGCCGACCCCGGGTGGCTTCGGGATCGTGCGCTCGTACGGCTCGTCGGGGCAGAGGTGCAGCGCGTGGAGGTCCGCGACGGCGCGCGCGAAGTGCGCGTGGTGCGGGAGCCCGGGGGCTGGTGGATCGTGGCGCCGATGCGCCTTCCGGCCTCGGACATCGAGATGGACCGGCTGCTGCGCGAACTCCAGGGCGCGCGCGTTCGCGCCCTCGGAGACGAGCTGCGTCCCGAGGATCCCGCGCTCGGGCTCGGAACCGGCGCTGTCGAGATCCGGATCGGGACGGCCGAGGGCGACCAGGTCGTCCGGCTCGGCGCGACGACCTCCGACGGGGTGCGTTACGCGACGCGCAGCGGCCGCGACACGGTGCTGCTGCTCGAGTCGGCCTCGGTTCCCGTGCTGCCCGCCGACCTCGACGCCCTGCTCGACCGGCGCCTCACGAAGGTGAACCGGTACGCGGTGGCCGCGTTCGAGTACCGCCGCGGCGCGAGGCACATCGAGGCGAGGCGCGCGAGCGAGGGGGCCTGGATCGGCGGGGACGGCACGCCCCTCGATGCGGAGTCGGTCTACGGCCTGCTCGCCGGGCTCGTCGAGGCCCCGACCGTGGGCTGGACGCCCGAGGGCGCCCGGGCCGCCTCCCCGGAGGCCGTTCTCGACTTCCAGCTCCAGGACGGCACCCGCGACCGGATCGAGTTCTATCGGGACGCGACGGCGCGGCTCGCATCGGTGCCCGGCCTGTGGTTCCGGCTCGGCGCACCCGTGCCCGAGGTGCCGGCTGGCGGGGGGGAGGCTGCGGCGCGCTAGAACGCGTGCGTGGCGACCAGCAGGAGCGCCGTGCGGTCGCTCCCGTAGAACTGCTCGTCCGACCTGTACTCGATCCGCAGCTCGGTCCCGTCGGCGGGGACCAGGCCGACGGCGTAGAGGCGGCGGCCGACCTCTCCCTCCTCGATTTCGACCTCGGCGAGCGGGGTGGGCCGGCGCCCGGTTCCGTACAGAAGCCGCCCGGCGGCGAGCACGTGCCACCGATCGCGCTCCCCGAAGGCGCTCGAGAGGACCCCTCCCGCGCGAAGACGCCCGTCCCAGCGGGCGCCCTTCTCCGTGCGCGCGGCCGGCCACCTGTCCTCCCAGCCGGCGGTCTCGATCCCTGCCTCGGCCACGTTCAGGCTCGTGATCTCGTCACCCGGCTCGGCCAGGCGGTGGTTGGACCGGTGGAACAGGTACGCGCCCGTCCGGAACCCGTCGAAGACCCTCTCGAGGCCGACCCGCACGAGCGAGTAGAGCTCGCCAGGGTCTCGCCCCGTCAGGACGTGCGTGTCCAAATCCAGCAGCGCGCGCCACGGACCGCTCCACTCGGGCGAGCGAAGGAGCAGCTTCAGGCGCGCCGCCTCGCGGCCCCCTCCGGCGCCGAGCGCGGCGCGGCCGAGCAGGAAGTCGCTCCTGCGGCCGGAGGCCGGCCGGACCAGAAGGTTCTCCGCCTCGACGCCCACGAGAAAGCCCGACGTGCGCAGGCCGAACGGATGCCGGCTCCGGAGGTGCGCCCCGAACAGGGAGAGTCGGCCTGCTTCGAATGCGGGAAGGTCGAAGCGGATCCCCGCGCGCCGCTGGCTCCGCCAGGAGTCGCCGGAGCGCAGGATCGCGGTGGAGAGCGCGCCCCGGAGGCAGGGGCGAGCCTCGAGGCAGCGACCGAGGAGGAGCTCTCCCGAGGCGAGCCCGCTCGCCTCGATGCCCCGATCGCCGAGGACGACTCCGGCGCGCACGCGCCAATCGGCGGGGTCGCCCCGGCGGCCGGCTTGCGGGGAGGGGTGCAACCCGCGATAGCCCGGCGATTCCGCCGCGGCACCCGCGTAGCGGACGTCGGCTCCGCCGTCCCGATCCACGTTCGCGATCCCCTCTACGCCCGCGACGACGGACACGAGACAGCAACCTCGCACGCGCCGCTCGGCGGCCGCGTGCACCGAGAAGGCGAGGTCGCGCACGACGAACGTCGCCCGGCCCGCCGTCCTCTCGATCGCGCTGATCGTTCCCAGGGACAGGAGGAGAGTCCAGCTTCCGCGGCGCGCCCAGGGAACGTCGGCCTCGACCTCGCCCACGAGGTCCAGCTCCGGGGAGGACAGCCATGCGAGGGAAGCGCGAGCGCGGGCGCGGCGCGAGGGGTCCTCCTCCCGGTCGGGCGCGGTCTCTGCGCGGGCGCCGGTCCGCCCCGTCGCCGCCAAAGACAGCGCCGCGATCGCCGCGAAGAGGCCGCGCAGACGACGGTGTCGAAGCAAGCCGACCCCCCCGAGGGTGGTCCGCGCGCGCCTGCCGGCCTATCTTCTGCCGCCGGCGCGGGCGAGGGCGGGACGGCGGGCAAGCCTAGCGCGTGCAGGGTGGCGAAGTATAATGGCCGCTTCTCGATCGCTCAGAGATCCTGGAGGCCGCGTCATGTCGCGCACCGGCCCGCTCGCCCTGTCCGTCCTGTCCGGCCTCCTGGCCCTCTGCTGCGGCGGTGGGCAGAAGGCCGCCTACCCGGATCTGTTCTCCCCCGATGCGGACGTGCGCACCGACGCCGCGGTTCGCCTCGGCCAGGCCAAGGACCGGCAAGCGGTTCCCGCCCTGCTGAAGGCCCTCGACGATCCCGAGGAGTCCGTTCGCATCGAGGCGGCCCGTGCGCTCGGAGCGATCGGGGACCGAAGCGCCACCGGCCCCCTGGCCAGGCTCGCGGCCGACCGGCTCGACACCGTCCGGATCGCGGTGGCCCAGGCCTTCTGGATGCTCGAGGATCCGGCGGCGGCACCCACCATCGAGCGGTTGCTCGAGGACCCGGACGAGGGCGTCCGCAAGGCGGCGCTGCGGGCCGCGGGGAAGATCCCGGGTCCGGAGGCGGTCCGCCTCCTGGTGAACTCGGCGCTGCACGACGAGGTGGAGGAGGTGCGCGAGGTCGCGGTCAAGCTGCTGGCCGGGCGCGGCGCCGTCGAAGCGATCCCCTCCATCGAGCGCGCGCTCGAGACGGAGTCCGACCTGCTGCGGGCGACCGCCGCATACGCGCTCAAGGAGATCGCGGACCGCTCCTCGGTGCCCGCGCTCTTGAAGGCGCTCGAGGACCCGTACTTCAAGGTGCGGAGCCTGTCGGCTCACGCGCTCGCGAAGGTCGCCCCGTCGGAGGCGGAGGTGCGCGAGGCGCTCGCCCGCAGGCTCGAGGTGGAAACCGAGGAGTTGACGCGGGTGGACCTGGCCTGGGCGCTCGCGAAGACGGGCGATCGCTCGGCCATGGGGATCGTCCGGGAGCTCCTCCTCAAGGGAGGGCTCCCGGAGGTTCGTGCCGAGGCCGCCCTGGCCCTGGGCGAGGTCGGCGAGCCGGCCGATCGCGATCTGCTCGCCGTGGCGGCACGGGACAAGAAGGGTCTCGTCCGGCACGAGGCGAGCCGGTCGCTCGAGAAGATCGGCCAGCGCGCCGCGCCTGCCGCAACCTCACAGGCTCACTCGCCCGGCGAGGGGGGCGTCGCCGGGCCCAACCCGTAGATGGGGGACGCGTCCATGGAGAAGCTCGTGAACATCGGCCAGTCGGTCCAGATCAAGGGAGAGCTGACCGGCAACGAGGATCTCACGATCGAGGGGAAGGTGGACGGCAAGATCATCCTCAAGGACCACAACCTCACGATCGGCGCCAACGGCCGGATCGCGGCGGAGATCCACGCCAAGACGGTGCTGGTGGTCGGGGAGGTCGTGGGCAACATCACCGCCGACGACAAGGTGGAGATCGCGGCCACGGGCTCCATGCGCGGAGACATCGTCGCCCCCCGCGTCGTCCTCGCCGACGGGGCCCGCTTCAAGGGGAGCATCGACATGGACCGCAAGCCCGCCGAGGCGCGTCCCGGCCGGCCGGCTCCGGCCCCGGAGATGGCCGCCGCGGTGGCGGCGGGCGCGCCGGCGAAAGGGGCGAGCGGGAGCTGACGGGACGGGCGCGGCCGTGGCGAGCTGGATCCGCCCTTCGCGCCCCGGAGCAGGAAGCGGGGCCGCTGCGGCCGGGCCGGCACCCTACGGACAGCCCTGCAGGAGCCTGGCCCGCGTCCTCGCGCGGGCGTTCCGCAGGCCGAAGCCCGACATCCTCGACCTGGGGCCGCGGTGCGGGGACTCGGTGGTGTACCTGGCGGGCCGAGGGGCGCGCGGTCACGTGGAGGAGGTGGAGCCGCCTCGGCCGCTGCCCGAGCGGGGGCCGGGCGAGCCTGTGGTCGTCCCCCCTCGCTTCGCCCTCGATCAGGCGGACGCCAGCGTGGACGTCGTGCTCGCCTGGGAGATGGCGGACTTCGTCCCGCCCGAGCGGCTGCGGGAGTTCGGGGCCGAGCTCGTCCGGGTGCTTCGCGAGGACGGCTGGGTGTTCCTGTTGACCTTCGCCACGCGGCCGTGCCCGGAGGAGCCGCTGCCGCGCTACCGGTTGCTCGCCGACGATCTGGTCGTGCGACTGTCGGGAACGGGGCAGCCGCGGCGGCGGTTCGCGCACCAGAACCGGGATCTCGAGCGAGCGCTCGCGGGCGCGGCGATCCAGGGGATCCACCTGCAGCGGAACCAGATGCGCGAGGTCATCGCGGTCAAGCTGCCCCCGCCCGCTCAGCCGGGTCACTCCCAGGAGCAGTCCCGACCCGCGTTCGCCGCCGCGAGCCACGGGACGAGGGGCCGAAAGTAGTCGAGCATCGCGCGAGCGCTCAGCTCCTCTCCGGTCGCCTGCCGCAGCAGGGCTCGCCAGTCTTGCGTCTGTCCTTTCTCGAGGAGCGACCGGAGGAAGTCGCCGACCTCCCTGCTCCCGTAGTAGTTCGCCTCGTGGGGATCCGTCCGGAGGATCCGCCGGCTGATGTGGTCGTGGAGCTGGTACTTGAGGACGGTGGCGACCGCGTAGTCGTAGTATTGCGCCGGATCGTCGTTCACGTGGGTCTTGGTGCACGGGTCGCAGAAGTCCTCCCCCCGCGGAGCGGGAGGCTCCACGCCCTGCAAGCGCGCCACGTAGTCCCACCATCGCCGGTTCCACTGGTCGGCCGGCAGCTCGCCGGCGTAGAGGTCGCGCTCCCAGAAGGACATCGTCCCTGCCGCCCAGGGAAGGAACATGATCGTCGAGCTGTAGGCCTCGTTGAGCAGCCACTTCGTCCGGTCCACGTCCTGATCGGGTCGGAGCAGGCCGACCTGCCGGAGGTAGGGGACCTGCTGCGCGGCGATGGAGATCAGCTCGCCGATTCCCTCGTGGAAGCCGCGGTTGGCGCCGCCGCGCAACAGCGGGGGCACCTCGGGCCGACTGTAGGCGAGGTCGTAGTAGATGTGCCCGAGCTCGTGGTGGGCCGTCTCGAACCAGCGGGCGTTGGGCTCGACGGACATCAGGGAGCGCACGTCGCGCTCCAGGTCCAGGTGCCAGGCGGAGGCGTGGGTGTTCTTCTTGCGGCTCGAGCCGGGCGGGACCGGGTACAGATCGGATCGCTCCCAGAAGCTCGTCGGCAGCTTCGGGAAGCCCATGGAGACGTAGAAGGCCTCCGCCTGCTGGACGATCCACTCCCGCGACCGTCCTCGAAACAGCGGATCGAGGTCCACGTCCTCCACGATCCCGTCCCAGTTCTGGGCCCAGCGGTTGCCGATCCAGTGGGCCGGGATCCGCCGCGGCGGGGGCTGGCCGTAGCGCGCCGCAAGCTCGTGCTTCGCGTAGCAGTGGAGCTGCTCGTAGAGCGGGCGGATCTCCCGGATCCAACCCTCGAGCATCGCCATCATCTCCTCGGTGGTCATCCCGTAGTCGGCCACCTGCAGGTCGAAGTAGGAGGCGTGGCCCATGGCCCGCGCCACCCGGTTCCGGAGGTCGCGGAGGCGGATCAGGCCCGGCTTCAGGACCGGCCCGATCTCCTTGCACGCCTCCCAGACCCTCAGCCGCTCGGCCAGGTCGCGGGAGGATTTCAGCAGGTCGTCCATCTCGTTGGGGGTCGTGGGGCGGGCGCAGCCTTCGCCCCTCCGCTCGAGGCAGAACTCGTAGGAGTCGAGCGCGCTCGACTGCCTGCTCTCGGCCTCCACGCGAGCCGCTACGATCTCCGGGATCGTCCCAGGGGACTCGGCCGCGTTCAGCAGCACCCGCTCGAGGAGACGGACGGCGAGGGGATCCAGCTCGTCGCGACGCTCGAGGAGGCCGCGGGCCTTCTCGATGACGGTCGGGTCGCCCTGGACCGCAGCCAGGGCCTGGTTGGCTGCGGTGCGCTGGCCCTCGTGCTCGGCTGTCACGTCCGTGGAGGCCTTCCAGCTCGCCTCGGAGGCCACCCTGTAGACCTGCTTCCAGAGGGACTGGAACAGCTCCAGGAAGGACTCCGCCTCCTTGCGAGGCGAGTCGGCCCGGGCCGGACCGCCGCCGGCGGCGAGGCCGGCGCAGAGGACGACCGAGGCGAGGGCAGCGGGACGGCGTGGGCTCATGGAACGGCTCCTCCGCGGGAGAGCGGGCCGCGGGCCGCGGCCAGCGAGCTGTCATTGTAGCCGCGGAGGCGGTACCGCAGGCACCCGATCCGGGCCGCCGGCCCGCCGACCGGGTTGCCCGCGCGCGCGCGGTGCAGTAGCGTGACCGCCCTCCTCGTCTCGCCCGGCGGGGGCGATCGGGAGAACGCTCCGTGCTCGCGCGAAGGGCCGCCGAGATCCAGCTGTCCCCCACGTTCCGGGTCGCCGCCGCCGCGCGGCAGCTGCGCGAGCAGGGGGTGGACGTGGTGGACCTGAGCGTCGGTGAACCGGACTTCCCGACCCCCGTCGCGGCTCGCGAGGCCGGCAAGCTCGCCATCGAGGAGCACCGCACCCGATACACGGACAACGCGGGCCTCGTCGAGCTGCGGCGTGCGGTGGCCGAGAAGCTACGCCGCGAGAACGGCGTGGACTACGCCCCCGAGGAAATCCTGATCTCGCCGGGCGCGAAGGCGAGCCTCTACCTGGCCATGATGACGCTGTTCCAGGAGGGCGACGAGGTCCTGATTCCCACCCCGTGCTGGGTGTCCTATCCGGAGCAGGTGCGCCTGGCCGGCGCGCGGCCCGTGTTCGTCGAGGCGAGGGAGGCGGACGGCTTCAAGGTCCGGCCCGAGACGCTCGAGTCCGCGGTCGGCCCGCGCACGCGCGGCCTCGTGCTCAACTCCCCGTCCAACCCCACCGGCGCCTCGTACGACGCCGCGGAGCTCGCCGGGCTCGCGGAGGTGTGCGCCCGCCGCGATCTGTGGATCATCTCCGACGAGATCTACGAGAAGCTGCTCTACGACGGCCGGCGCTTCACGAGCGTGGCGAGCCTCGGACCGGAATCGAGGCGGCGCACGATCCTGGTCAACGGATGGAGCAAGGCGTTCGCGATGACGGGCTGGCGCCTCGGCTACGCCGCGGGACCCCGCGAGGTCATCGCCGCGATGGGAAGGCTCCAGAGCCATTCCACGAGCCATCCCTCCTCGATTTCCCAGTGGGCCGCGCTCGAGGCCCTGCGCGCGAGCGCGGCGGAGGTCGAGCAGATGGCGCGCGAGTTCGCGCGCAGACGCGATGCGGTCCACGCCGGGCTTGTCTCGATCCCCGGGCTCGCGTGCGTGCGACCTGAGGGCGCCTTCTACGCGTTCCCGAACGTCTCCGCGTGGTTCGGGCGGGAGCTGCGCGGGCAGCCGCTGCGGACCGGGGAAGACGTGGCCATGCTGCTGCTGCGCGAGGCCCGCGTCGCGGTGGTGCCGGGCGAGGCCTTCGGCTCCCCACGCCACGTGAGGGTCTCGTACGCGGCCTCCATGGAGCGTCTCGTCGAGGGAGTCCGGCGTATCGCGGCGCTCCTTCGCTCCGGCTGAGGGCGGAGCGCCGATGGTGCCGAAGCGGGGACTCGAACCCCGACGGGATTGCTCCCACTAGATCCTGAATCTAGCGCGTCTGCCAATTCCGCCACTTCGGCTTCGGGAGCGCGCAGTACACTAACAACCGGGAAACACGAGTGTCAAGCATCGCAGGCGGGCGGGACGAGCCGCGGATCCCGGGTCGGCGCGAGCGGATCCTCGGCCGGTACGAGCGGCGCGGCCCCGGCGGGTTCGTCGAGCCCTTCGATGGCGTTCCGCACGGGGGCGTGCGCGTTCCCGGCGCCTTCGCCATGGGCGCGAGGGACGGGGACGCGGTCGAGCTGGAAGTCCTCCGGCCGGCCAGCGGCAGCCGCGCCGCGGAAGGCAAGGTGCTCGACGTGCTCGGCCGCATGGACGCCCCCGGGGTGGACGTGCTCGTCGTGGCCCGCAAGCACGGCCTCGCGCTTGGATTCCCCGAGCCGGTCCTCGACGCCGCCTCGCGCCTGCCGGGATCGCCCCCGCGGGAGGAGCTCGGGCGGCGAGAACGCTTCGACGATCCGGCGCCCGTGACCATTGACGGCGAGGCCGCGCGCGACTTCGACGACGCCATCGCGGTATGCGAGCGGCCCGGGGGGGGCTTCCGCCTCTTCGTCCACGTGGCGGACGTTTGCTGGTTCGTCCGTAGGGACGGCCTCCTCGACCGGGAGGCTGCGCGGCGCGGGACCAGCGTCTACTTTCCGGATCGCGTCCTGCCCATGCTGCCCGAGACCCTCTCGAACGACCTCGGGTCCCTGCGTCCGCGGCAGCCGCGGCTCGTCCAGTCGGTGGTCCTCGACCTGGATCGCAGCGGGCGGGTCGAGAGGGTCCGGTTCGCCGACGGGGCGATCCGCTCGGCGGCGCGGCTCACCTACGCCGACGTCGCCCGGGTCCTCGACGGCGCGCAGCGCGTCGCCGGCGTCCCGCGGTCCGTGGTTCCCATGCTGCGGCTCGCGAACCGGCTGCGCGCGCTGCTCGAGCAGAGGCGGCGCGAGCGCGGCAGCGTGGACTTCGACCTTCCCGAGCCCGAGATCCTCCTCGATGTGGAGGGCGTCATGACCGGTGTCGCCGTGTCGCCTCGCAACGACGCCCATCGCATGATCGAGGAGTTCATGATCGCGGCCAACGAGGCCGTGGCGCGCGCCCTCGCCTCCGCGGGGGCGCCCTGTCTCTACCGGGTCCACGAGCCGCCCGACCCCGAGCGGATCGAGGCGCTGCGGGAGTTCGCGCGCGGGTTCGGCGTGCCGCTCGAGGCCGACCCGCGCCGGGTCCGCCCCCACGACATCCAGCGGTTCCTCCGGCGGGCGGAAGGAGTTCCCCAGTACCCGGTGCTCGCCCAGCTCGTCCTGCGCTCCATGAAGCAGGCGCGCTACGCCGCGGACAACCTCGGGCACTTCGGACTCGCCTCCGACGCCTACGCCCACTTCACGTCGCCGATCCGGCGCTACCCGGACCTGGTCGTCCACCGCGTCCTCCGGGCGGTACGGCACGGCAAGGCGCGGGGGCTCGACGGGCTGGCGCGCCAGCTCGAGGATCTCGCCGACAGATGCTCGAGGCTCGAGCGCGAGGCGGAGGCGGCCGAGCGGGAGGTGCTCGTCTGGAAGAAGGTCGCCTTCATGAAGGGGAAGGAGGGGGAGGCGTTCGAGGGGCTCGTGACCGGGGTCGCCCCCTTCGGCCTCTTCGTGCAGCTTTCCGAGACGCTCGTCGAGGGGCTCGTGCGCGTCGAGGAGCTCGGCAGCGACTTCTGGGAGCACGCGCCGTCGCGGCACGAGCTGCGGGGGAGGAGGACGGGGCGCGCGTTTCGGCTCGGCGACCGGATGCGCGTGCGCGTCGTGCGGGTGGATCCGGTGCGGCGGCGCGTGGATCTCGCGCTCGCGCGGGACGCGCTCCGGGTCGCCCGGCGCAGGGGCGGCGGGCGGAGGAAGGCGCGCCGGTGACCTCGGGGGAGTCCTGGTACAGGATCCTCGACCACACGGCCGACATCGCCGTGCTGGTGAGGGCACCCACGCTGCCGGGACTCTACGACGCGGCCACGCGGGCGCTGTTCGACGTGATCCTGGACGTGCGGACGGTCGAGCCCCGGGACCTGTCGCGGGTGGAGATCGCCGACGCGGAGGACGCCGAGGACCTGCTCGTGCGCTACCTTTCGGAACTCCTGTTCCTTCACGACGCGCGCGACTGGCTCTTTCGAGGGGCGCGGGTGGAGGCCATGGGCGCGCACTCGCTGATCGCCCATGCCGCGGGCGAGCGGTTCGACCCGGCGCGCCACCGGATCGAGCGGCAGGTGAAGGCCGTGACGTACCACGCCGTGCTCCTGTCGGAGGACCGGGACGGCTGGTCGGCGCGCTTCGTGGTCGACCTCTGACGGGCCGCGCCCGGCGCCTGCTCCGTGCTACCCTCCTCCCGCCGCGGAGCACGGAGAGCGGACCGACATGCGGGCGATCGAGCGGCTCGACGAGCACCGCTACCGGATCCCGCGCTCGGGCGCGATGCGCGTGGACGGGATCGTGTTCGCCAGCGAGAAGCTCATGGAGGAGCTGCGGGAGGACCCCACGCTCGAGCAGGTGGCGAACGTCGCGTGCCTGCCGGGGATCGTGGGGTGGTCGCTGGCGATGCCGGACGCCCACTGGGGCTACGGCTTCCCCATCGGCGGCGTCGCCGCGTTCGACGCCGACGACGGCGTGGTGTCTCCGGGCGGCGTCGGCTACGACATCAACTGCGGCGTGCGGCTGCTCCGCTCGAGCCTCTCGCTCGAGGAGGTGCGGCCGCGCCTGAAGGAGCTCGTGGACGCGCTGTTCCGCGAGATCCCCACCGGCGTCGGCGCGCACCGCAGGGAGGAGGTCCTGAGCCGTCAGGAGCTGCGCGAGCTGGTCGCCCGCGGGGCGCGCTGGTCGGTGGAGCGGGGCGACGGGTACGCCTCCGACCTCGAGGTCATCGAGGAGGGAGGCTGCCTGCCGGGCGCCGACCCCGACGCGGTGTCGGACCGGGCCCTCGAGCGGGGCCGCTCCCAGGTGGGCACGGTGGGCAGCGGCAACCACTTCGTCGAGGTCGGCGTCGTCGCGGAGGTGTTCGACCGGGAGGCCGCGGCAGCGTTCGGCCTCGAGCCCGGGTCGGTCACCGTCCTGATCCACAGCGGCTCTCGGGGCTTCGGCTACCAGGTCTGCGACGACACCGTGAAGGGGTTCGTGAAGGTGTCCGCCCGGTACGGGATCGAGCTGCCGGACCGGCAGCTCTGCTGCGCGCCGCTTCGGTCGCCCGAGGCGAAGCAGTACCTGGCGGCGATGGCCTGCGCGGCGAACTTCGCCTTCGCGAACCGGCAGCGGATGGCGCACGGCGTTCGCAAGGCCTTCGAGCGGGTCTTCGGCGTCGGCCCCTCCTCGCACGGGCTGACCACCGTCTACGACGTTTGCCACAACATCGCCAAGTTCGAGGAGCACGAACTCGCCGGTCGGCGGGCGCGGGTCTGCGTCCACCGCAAGGGCGCCACCCGCGCCTTCCCGGCGGGCCATCCGGACGTCCCGGTCCGCTACCGCGGGATCGGACAGCCGGTGCTGATCCCGGGCGACATGGGGCGGTATAGTTACGGGCTCGTGGGCTCGGCCGGCGCCATGGAGCGCAGCTTCGGCAGCACCTGTCACGGCGCGGGCCGTTTTCTCAGCCGGGCGGCGGCGAAGCGCGCGGCGCGGGGACGCTCCCTCGTGCGCGAGCTCGAACGTCGCGGTGTCGCCATCCGCGCCGCGGGCATGGCCACGGTGGCCGAGGAGATGCCGGAAGCCTACAAGGACGTGGCGGAGGTCGTGGACGTGGTGGACGGGGCGGGGCTGTCGCGCAAGGTGGCGCGCCTCGAGCCGGTGGGCGTCATCAAGGGGTGAGGCGGGTGGGCTACCTCGCACGGGACGTGATGAGCCGCGAGGTGGTGGCGGTCCGTCGGGACATGGACCTGCGCGAGCTCGAGAAGCTCTTCCTCGACCGCGGCATCCCCGGACCCCCCGTCGCGGCCGGGGCGGCGAACCTGGTCGGGGCGGGCGCGCAGACCGACCTCCTCTACTACCCCCTCTGTCGGGACGACGAGCTGGTGGCGCCGAGCGATTTCTACGAGAGGGTGCGGGTCGAGGGCCGCCACCTGCCCTCCGGCTTCCAGATCGCCGACGCGAACACGGGCACGGTCGCCGACGTGATGACCCCCGTCGTCCACTCCGTGACCGAGACGGCGCCGCTCGAGTCCGTCGCGCGGATGATGACCCAGAAGCACATCCACCGCGTGATCGTCCGCAGGGGGCGGAGGCCGGTGGGGATCATCTCCGCCCTCGACGTCCTGCGCGTGGTCGGCAAGCGACCTGCGCGAAGGCGTTGAGCGGGCGCGATCTTTGCCGGCTCCACCGGCCCTCGCTAGAATCGCCCGCGCCGGTCCGGAGGAGAGGCGATGGGCGGGTTCCCGGGCGAGGGCGACACCCGGTCGAGCGACACGCTCCGGGGCGCGGTCGCGATCGTCCTGACCGGGGTCGTTCTCGGCCTCCTCCAGAACGCCCTGGCCCACCGCTCCAGGCCGCCGAGCGGCCTCGCGTGGATCAAGAAAGAGGTCGCGCTTCCGCAGCTCGAGGCGCCGGCGCCGGCCGACGGCGGGCCCGGTGCCGAACAGCCGCCCCCGTCCGGCTACGGCGAGATGTCGGACCCGCTGGGCCTCCGGGAGGCCGACGCGGGCCTCCCCGACATCCCCGACCTGGGCCGTCCCATCCAGGCGCAGCTTTCCGTCGTCAAGAAGTTCTTCGACGCCCGCGCCGCCGTCATCGTGGACGCCCGCCCGCGGGACGAGTACGAGGCCGGACACATCCCGGGAGCCCTATGCCTGCCCTACGAGGAGGCCGGTTTCGATCCGGAAGCACTCGAGCGGTTCGATCCGGGCGGCAAGCCCGTCATCGTCTACTGCGGCGGGGGTGCCTGCGAGCTGTCCACGAACCTGGCGCTGCGGCTCGTGGAGGCCGGCAAGAAGAGGGTCCTGGTCTTCATGGGTGGATGGACCTCCTGGGAGGCCGCGGGATACCCCGTGGAGCGCGGTCCGGAGGCGGCAGGCCAATCGTGAGCCGGCTCGCAGCGATCCTCCGCCAGCCTCCGGTGGTCCGGGCGGCGCGGCTCGTCATCGGAGCCGTCTTCCTGGCGGCCGCGCTGGCGAAGGTGGGCGATCCCGCAGCCTTCGCCGGGCAGGTGCACAACTACCGGCTCGCGCCCGTATGGTCCGAGCACCTGCTCGCCATGACGCTCCCGTGGGTGGAGCTGGTCGCGGGGCTCTCGCTCGTCCTGGGGGTGCGCGGCCGGGCAGGCGCCGCGGTGACCGTGGCGCTGATGGCGTTGTTCACCGTCGCCGTCGCGCAGGCGTGGCTGCGGGGGCTCGACTTCGAGTGCGGCTGCTTCGGGACGGCGGACGCGAGCCGGATCGGGGCGAAGAAGCTCGCCGAGAACCTCGCGCTCCTGGCGGTGGCCGCCGTCGCGGCGGTGCGGCTCAGGCCGGAGCGGTCAGGCGGTTGAGCGCGCGGGCGAGGCGGGACTTGATGCGCGCAGCCGCGTTGGGGTGGACGACCCCGAGCTTCGCGATTTGGTCCGCGAGGGCGACCGTCGCGGGCAGCATCTGCCGCGCCGAGTCCGCGTCGCCCGCATCGAGCGCGCGCCGCAGCCTCTTCACCTGGGTCTTGAGGCGCGAGCGGTGCGCTCGGTTGCGGAGCCTTCGGCGCTCGTCGCGGCGGTGCTTCTTCATCGCGGACTTGTGCGACGCCATCGGCTCGGTCCCGTCCTTCTCGCGAAAAGGCGCCGCATTCTAGGGGAAGCGGCCGGGGGGCGTCAAGCCGCTCAGCGCGCCGGGGAGCCGAGGCTCGCCAGGCGGTCGCGGGCCACCCGCGCCTCGTCGCTCCCCGGGTAGGTCTCCGCGACGAACTTGAGCTGCACGATGGCGGGACCCACCTGGTTCTGCTCGAGCAGGGCCAGGGCCTTCTTGAGGTTCGCCGCCGCCGCGCGGTCGCTCTGCGGGTAGCGTTCCAGCTGCCGGTCGAAGGCGCGGACGGCCTCGGCGTGCCGGCCCTGGCTGAACAGGCACTCGCCGACCCAGTAGAGCGCGTTGTCGGCGAGGTCGCTGTCCGGGAAGCGCGCGGCGTACTCCTCGAAGCCGGCGATGGCGAGCGCGTAGCTCCCCTTGGAGAAGTCCGCGTAGGCAGCGTTGTAGAGGGCGTTCGGGTCGGGAACCCCACCGGCGCTGTCCGGCGGCGGGGCTCCCGCGGCGGCGGCCTCGCCGGACCCCGCGGGCGGCTGCGCGGAGACCGCGGCCTTGCGCGACAGTTCCCGCGCCGCCTCGACAGCCTGGGAGAGCCGGTCCAACCGCCGGTTCGTCTCCGCGACGCGGTCCTCGAGAGCGATCAGGTCCCGCGACAGCTCCTCGATCCTCGCGCGCGTGTCGGCGACGTCGGCCCGGCTCGCCGCCTCCACGCCGAGCTTCGACTCGAGCCCGGCGAGCGTCTCGCGGGCCGCGCTCTCCGCCTGCTCGAGACGGGCGAGGCGCTGGCGGACCTCCGCGACGTCCTTCTCGAGCCGGGAGAGCTGATCGGGAAGGACGCACCCGGCGGTCGCGACCGACAGGACCGCAGCGACCGACCGCAGCCTCACCGCCCCACCTCCCGCAGCGCCTGGGCTCCCCCCTCAACCTTCGATGACGAACTCCGCGCGGCGGTTCTTCGACCAGGCCTCCTCCCCGTGTCCGGGGTCGGCCGGCCGCTCCTCCCCGTACGAGATCGTCGTCAATCGGTCCGGGTCCACGCCCAGATGGACCAGGTAGTCGCGGGCGGCGTCGGCGCGGCGCTGGCCGAGGGCCAGGTTGTACTCGATGGTGCCCCGCTCGTCGCAGTGACCCTCGATTTGGATCCTGTACTTGCGGTTCCTGTTGAGCCACTCCGCGTTGGCGCGGAGCGCGGCGCGGGTCTGTTCGCTGAGCTCCGCGCTGTCGTAGGCGAAGTACACGGTCCGGAGCACGCCGCTGCGGTTGAGTTCCGCGATGCTCGGCTCGACCACCGGCGCCGTCTCCACCGGAGGGGGCTCGAAGCTCTCGGTGACCTCCCTCGGAGCGGGGGCCTCCACGGGCTTCGGCGGCGCCGGAGGCGGCGGCGGCGCCTCCACGGGGCTCGTCGCCGGAGGCTTCTTGCAGCCTCCGGCCACGACCGCGACCACGACCGCGGTCACGAGGATTCGGGAGAGATCCTGCAAGCGCATCCGTTCACCTCCTCCGTCTCACCGGCTGCGGTGCCCCCGCACGCGCAGCGAGTCTAGTCGGTGTCGCGGCGATGGGCAATAGATCCCGCCCATCGTAGCCCTCAGTGGGACCAGTCCGGCGTGATGGAGTCGGCCCCCTGCGTCAGCCTGCGGAGGCTCCCGCCGCCGGCGTCCATCGTGTAGATGTCGTAGCGACCCGCGCGGTTGGAGGCGAAGACGAGGTGGCGGCCGTCGGGCGACCACCGCGGGTTCTCGTTGGATCCCTCGCCGTGGGTCAGCCGGCGCGTGGCACCCGTCGCGAGGTCGCACACGGCGATGTCGAACCGCCCGCTCTCGTTCCGGGTCACGTAGGCGATCCGGTCGCCGCGCGGCGACCAGGCCGCCGATTCGTTGTAGTCCCCCTCGGCCGTCAGCCGCCGCAAGTTGAGGCCGTCCACGTCCATCAGGTAGATCTGCGGACTCACCGAGCGGTCGCTGGTGAAGGCGATCTCGCGCCCGTTCGGGGAGAAGCTGGGCGACGTGTCGATCGCGGGAGAGTCGGTGAGGCGGCGGCTGCGGCCGGTGGCCAGGTCCACCAGGTGGAGGTCCACGCTGCCGGCGGCGTTGGAGGCGTAGACGATGCGGGTCCCGTCCGGCGACCAGTCGGGGCAGGCGTTGAGGGTGCCGCCGGCCGTGGGCACCTTCCAGATCCTGCCGTTCGCCTCCAGAACGTAGATCCCGGGCCGCCCCTCGCGGAAGGACACGTAGGCGAGCCGCTCGCCGGCGGGCGACCAGACCGGCGTGAGGTTGATGGTCCCCGACGTGGTGAGGCGGCGGACCCGGCGGCCGTCGTAGTCCATCAGGTAGATCTCCTTGGCGTCGCCGTGCCGGGACACGAACGCGATCCTCGTCATGGCGATGCCCTCCTTCCCGGTGAAGTGGACGACGAGATCGTCCGCGAGCTGATGGGCGATGCGGCGCAGGAGGTCCTCCGATCCGCCGTAGCGGCGCGCCAGCAGCTGTCGGCGGTCGCGGGTGCCGAACAGCCAGGCCTGCAGGTCCACCCTCCCGTCGCGCAGGCCGACCTTCGAGACGACGAGGTGGTCGCCGCCGGCGGACAGCCAGTCCTCGAAGCGGATGCTCTCGCGGCTCGAGGAGGCGAGCGGCGGGTAGAAGGAGGGGGGGACCACGTCGAAGTACCCGCTGAACTCCAGGTCGGCTCGCACGGTCTCGGCGATCTCCCGCGCTGCCCCGCGGGCGGCGGCCCCGGCCTCCGGCTCCGGGACCGCGATGGGGATCCTCGTGAACCCCGTGCCCGTGACCTCTCCGGTGAGCGCCGGCGGCTCCTCGGCGGCGCCCGTGCCCAGGGCGAGCCGCAGCGCCGCCGAGGCGAGCAACGCCGCCACGAGCCAGCTCCTCGGAGGCCGCGAGGTCGGTCTCCCGGCGCTCACGGCTCCTCGGGCCTCCACACGAAGCGGAACTGGGCGGGCAGCAGTTGCTGGTTCCAGGCGGCGGGTACCGGCGGAAGCGGCGAGGCCTCGAGGACCGCCCGGAGAGCGGACCGATCGAGCGACGGGACGCCGCTCGACTCGACCACGCGCGCGTTCTCGATGCTTCCGTCCCGGCGGATGTCGAAGGCGACGACGGCGACGAGGTCCCGGCCCACGCCCTCGAGGACGGGCCTCAGCCAGCCCCTCGCGAGGGCCGCCGTGACCGCAGCGCCGTACCAGCCGAGCTCCAGTCCCCCCAACGTCATGGACTCCACGCCGCCGGCCGTCCCGGCGGCTCCTTCCCCGGTGGCGGGCTGGGCGGGAAGGGACGCGGCCTCCTGCCGCCCCGCTGCCTCGTCCCCCTCCGCAGGCCTCTTCTCCTGCCGCGCAGGCGCCTTCGGCCGCGGGGCAGCGACCTCGCGCGTGTCCTCCTTCACGACGCTCGCCTTCTCGGGGGGGGCCGGTTTGGGCGGCGGCTGCGCGGCCGGAGGCCGGCCCGCCTGCGCACCCGCGATCGGGCCGGCGAGCTCGACCACCAGGGAGTCGCCCCCCAGGGCCGGGCGGCGCCCGAGGGAAGGCAGCAGCATCAGCGAGGACGCGACCACGAGGTGCGCCGCGAGGGAGCCGGCGAGGAAGGCGTGGCGAGGCTCGCTCGGCAGCGGCACTCGCAGCACGACCCGAAGCGGCGCTGCCCCCTTCATGGCCGCCGCTCCCGCTGCCCCTCGAGCGGGACGGTGACGAGCGCGATGCGCGTGACCCCGGCCTTGCGGATGCGGTCCATCACGTAGAGCACCTCGCCGTAGGGAAGCAGCCGGTCGGCGCGCAGGAACACCGTCTCCGCGGGCTCCCTCGCCGCGAGCGCCTTCATGCGGGCTTCCAGGAGGTCGGGATGGACGGGCCGGTCGTTGACGCGGATCCGCCCGTCGCGGTCCACCGAGACGACGACGCGCGCCTGCTCGATCTCGACCGCGGTCTCGGTGGCCGGCAGCTCGAGGGGCATCCCGCGCTGCAGCATCGGCGCGGCGACCAGGGAGATGACAAGGAGCACCAGCATCACGTCCACCAGGGGCGTGACGTTGATCTCGGCCAGGGCGCGAGCCTGCCGGGCGGTCTCCCGCTCGCCGTGGGCCGCGACCGCCACCGGCTAGGCCTTCCTGCCGAGCACGCGGTGGACGAAGTCCGCGGTGAACTCGTCGGTGCGCGCGTCCATGAGCCTCAGGCGCCTCAAGAAGTGGTTGTAGCCGATGACGGCCGGGATCGCGGCGGCGAGGCCCGCGGCGGTGGCGACGAGGGCCTCGGCGATGCCCGGCGCGTAGGAGGCGAGCGAGGCGGTTCCGCTGGCGCCGATGGCGCGGAACGCGTTCATGATGCCCCACACCGTTCCGAACAGGCCGATGAACGGCGTGACGCTCGCGGTCGTGGCGAGGAAGCCGAGGCTGCGCTCGAGGTCCGTCAGCTCCGCCGACGCGCTCTTGCGCAGCACGCGGTCGAGCGCTTCGAGATCGGCCGGATCGAGGGACCCGGTCCTGGGCGGGTTCAGGCTGATCTCGCGGAAGCCGGCGCGGAACATGCTCGCCAGGGGGCTGCTCCTGAACTGCGCCGTGGCGTCGTGGATCGAGGCGAGGCTGCCTCCCTGCCGGAACCTTC
>JBBIHW010000021.1:0-864 GCA_037446795.1 Acidobacteriota bacterium | reverse complement strand
GAACTCCTCCGACTCGCGCTCGGCCCTGCGGAACGCGCGCAGCCGCTCGGCGATGATGGCCCAGGAGACGATCGAGAAGCCCGCCAGCACCGCCAGCACCAGCTTGGCCATGGGGCCGGCGTGGCGCACGAGCTCCCACACGTCGAGGCGGCTGGTCGCGACCGCGAGCAACGGGGCCATGCCGTCGCCTCCACCGTGGCGTCCCCTCGAACGCGCCCTATGCTACGTGAGCCCGCGCCGGAGCGTCAAAACAACGCTCCCGGTGTACCATCCTCCGCCGTCCCGAGCCTCCGGGAGGGCTGGCACAGGCCGATGCTGAGGACGCTCCGGATCCGCCACCTGGCGGTCATCGAGGACCTGACGATCTCCTTCGGCGCGGGCCTGAACGTGCTGACCGGCGAGACCGGAGCGGGGAAGTCCATCGTCGTGACCGCGGTCGGCCTGGCGGCGGGCGACCGCGCGGAGAGTCACCGGATCCGCACCGGCGAGGACCGGGCCGTCGTCGAGGCGGTCTTCGAGCTCGGGCAGGGCTCGGCGGCCATCGCGCTGCTCGCCGAGCGCGGCATGAACCCTCCCGACGGGGGCGAGCTCGCGGTGCGGCGCGAGGTGCGCGCGTCGGGGGGGGGGCCGGCCGGGTGTTCGTGAACGGCTCGCCGGTCACCGTCGCGCAGCTTCGCGAGATCGGAGACCTCCTGGTGGAGCTGCACGGCCAGCACGAGCACCAGAGCCTGCTGTCCGCGCAACGGCACTTGGAGCTGCTGGACGCCTTCGCCGCCGCCCACGGCCTCGCGCAGCGCGTCCGGGAGGCGTTCGAGGCGGTGACCGCGGCCCGCCGGCGGCTCGCCGAGCTGGGGGATCTCGCCG
>JBBIHW010000020.1:0-19686 GCA_037446795.1 Acidobacteriota bacterium | reverse complement strand
GGACAAGAGCGAGGTTTACGAAGCCCTGGTCCTGAACCGCCTCGGCGCGGGAACCCGGAGCGCGATCCGGGAGGCGCTGGTGTTCGCCGAGCGCGGCAAGGCGCGCGCGCTGGCGGAGACGCTCGCGCGGGGTCGCGTGGACGCGCTCGGCCGGGCGACCCCCGCGAAGCGGGGGCTGCTCGTGCGGCTCCGGTCCCTCGAGCGGGCGCTCGCCACCGCCGAGTCGAGGCTCGAATCCGCGGATTCGCGGTCGGGGCTTCGCGGCCCAGCCGCAGCGCGTCTCGGCAGGCTCACGGCGCAGCGGCTGCGCACGCTGCGGGATCTCTGGAAGGAGGATCCGGACCGGGCCGCCCTGAACGGAGCCGCGCCGCTCGATCCTCTCGGGACCCTCGCGCTGCTCGGCGACGGCGAGGTCGTCCTCGAGTACGTGGAGGCCGGGGGCTGGTTCCACGCCTTCGTCGTCGGTCCGGAGGGGATCGAGGCCCGCCCGCGCCTCGCGCGCGTCGAGGACGTGCGCGATGCGGCCGATCTCCTCCGCTTCCAGCTGGGCAAGGGCTTCCTCGGGGAGGGGCATCTCGTCCGCTTCGGCCGCCTCGTTGCGGAAACGCTGCGGGCGCACCTCGAGCGGCTCCATGACCTCCTGCTCGGCCCCGTCGCGTCGCGGCTCGAGCGGCGCTCGGTGCGGATCGTCCCTCACGGGCTCCTGCACGGCCTCCCCTTCCACGCCTTCGAGAGCGGCGGGACCGCCCTCGTGGACCGGGCCGTGGTGTCCTACGCGCCGAGCCTCGCGGTCATCGGGCTTCTCGGACGGAGGCGAGCGAGGGTCGCGGGCCGCCCGCTCGTTCTCGGCGTTCCGGACGCTTCCGCGCCCGCGATCGAAGCCGAAGTGGAGGCGGTGAGGCGAAGCATCCGGGACGCGAGGGTCCTGCGCGGGCCTGCGGCCACCGCCGGCGCGCTGAGGCTCGGCTCGCGACGCCCCGCGCTCGTCCACGTCGCCTGCCACGGCTTCTACGGCGACGGGGCGCCGTGGTCGGCCGGGCTGCGGCTCGGCGACGCGTGGCTCTCGCTGCCCGAAGTGTACGCCCTTCCGGGAACCGGGGACCTGGTCGTGCTCTCCGGGTGCGAGACCGGCAGAGGCGCGGTATATTCCGGCGACGAGTGGGTCGGTCTGGTGCGGGGGTTCCTGCAGGCGGGTGCTCGAGCCGTGGTGGCTTCCCTGTGGGAAGTCCACGATCGCAGCGCGGCGCATCTCATGGAGGACTTCTACGCGCGCCTCGCCGCGGGACACCCCGTCGCCGAAGCGCTCGCCCTCGCCCAGCGCCGCGCGCGGCGCGAGGACCCGATGCCCCTCGGGTGGGCGCCGTTCATGGTGATCGGAGAGCCGGGAGTACGGCTCCGGGCGAGGAGGGCGGCCTGACATGGCGGTGCGCGGGCCGAGCCTTTCGCGGGGCGCCGTCGCGGCGGTTGCCCTCGCGGCGCTGTGGTCCTTTCTGACGGCTGACACCCGCGCCGCGTGCGAGCCCGTGGACGAGGACCGGGTTCCGAACGAGATCCTTCTCGAGACGAACCCGGGCGTGCCGATCTCGACCATCGAGGTGCGCCACGGGGTGCGGGCTCTCGACAGCATCCCCGAGTACAACTACTGGAGGGTCGAGGTCCTCGGCGGCCAGGACGTGGACGAGGTGGTCTCCCGGATGAAGGACGACCCGGACATCCGCTCGGCCGAGCCGCACCGGCGCATGGAGAACCCCGAAGGCGTCCAGCGCAGCATTCCGATCCTCGACCGCCAGGCGACGGGCGACACGTTCCGGACGCAGCCCGTGGCCGGGATCATCCACACGGCGGAGGCACACGGCCAGCACACCGGTGCCGGCGTGACGGTCGCCGTCGTGGACACGGCGCAGTCGCTCCACCACCCGGAGACCGCGGCCCAGATCCCGGACCCCGGCCTCGACCTCGTCAGCGGCTCCGGGACCGCCGAGGTGGCAGCGAACGGCGTGGACGACGACGGCGACGGCCTGGTGGACGAGTCCGACCAGCACGGGACCCACATCGCGGGCCTGGTGAGCCTGGGGGCTCCCGGGGCGCGCATCTACGCCGTCCGCGCCCTCGAGGAGGACGGCAAGGGGAGCGCCTTCACGGTCGCTAAGGGCGTGTTGCGCGCGATCCAGGCGGCAGTGGACGTCATCAGCCTGTCCTTCACGGCCGCTCACGACTCCCGGGCGATCGAGCGGGCCGTGGACGACGCGATAGACTCGGGGATCACGGTCGTGGCTGCCGTGGGCAACCGCGGCCTCGCCTGCGTGGAGTTCCCGGCGTGGGTGCCGCAGGTCGTCGCGGTGGCCGCCGTGGGCAACGACCTGTCGCGGGCGTCCTTCAGCAACTACGGCCCGGAAACCGACCTCAGCGCTCCGGCCGTGGATGTCCTGTCCACCTACGGCGCCGACGCGTACGCCCGCTGGAGCGGCACGTCCTTCGCCGCTCCCCTCGTGGCCGGCGGGGCCGCCCTGCTTCTCGAAAAGTACCCGGGGCTCTCGCCGGCGGAGGTCGAGCAGGCGCTGCGGGAAACGACACAACCCGACAACAACCCCCCGGACCTCTCCGGGCTGATGGGCACGGGGGTCCTGGACCTGGACCGGCTGGCGCGGAGGCTCGCCACCGATCGGTCGAGCCTCAAGGCGGAGCAGCAAACGGGAGGGACCGTGCTCCGATGGAGCCCGGTCAAGGACGCGAACGTCTACGACGTGGCCCGCGGCGACCTGGCGAACGTCCGGAAGGTGGGCGAGGCGACCGAGCTCGGCCCTCTGGCCTGCATCGCGAACGACGCGGCGGCCACCGACACGAGCGCGTCCCCGGACGCTGACGACCCCGCGCCCGGTCAGGTGCTCTTCTACGTCTTCCGCGACGACGCCCCCGACGCCGGAGGCGGATCCTACGGGACGGACAGCGACGGGCACCCACGGGTGCCCGGCTCCGGCGACTGCCCGAGGTGAGGCGCGGCGAGGGCGCCGGGGCCGGGACCGCCCGGACGCCCGTCCCTCTTGTTCTTCTCATCGCGCTGTCGCTCGGATCGGGCTGCGGCGGGATCGAACGCGGACGGGCGTCCGGCCAGCCCGCCGGCGGCGGCACCGCCGTCGTGGCGTTGCTCGGCGAGGTGGATTCCTGGAATCCCTACACGACCCGCGACGCGACATCGGCGTCGGTGCTCGAGCTCGTCTACCCGAGGCTCGTCCGCGAGACCGCCCTCGAGCAAGGCGCATCCTCCTCGTTCGAGCCGTGGCTGGCGGAGTCGTGGTCGTTCTCCGACGACCGGCGGGCCCTCGCCTTCCGCCTTCGGCCGGACGCCTCCTGGAGCGACGGCCGGCCCGTCACGTGCGACGACGTCCGGTTCACGCTCGAGGCGCAGCGGTCGGAGGAGCTGGCCTGGCCCGGCGCCTCGCTCAAGGAGCGGATCCTGGCCGTGGACTGCCCCGAGCCGAAGGTCGCGGTCTTCCGCTTCGCCGATGCCTACGCCGACGCGATGCTCGACGCCAACGACGATGCGATCGTGCCCGCAGCCTACGGCGAGGTTCCCTTCACCGAGTGGGGAGCCACCGCCTGGCAGCAGCGCGCCGTCACGTGCGGTCCGTACCGGCTCGTCTCCTGGACAGCCGGCCAGGAGGCCGTCCTCGAGCGCGATCCCCGCTGGTGGGGCGCGGCCGGCGTCCGCCTCGACCGCGTGATCCTGCGGCTCTTTCCGGACGCGACCGCTGCCCTTCTCCGCCTCCTCGAGGACGAGGTGGACGTGCTGCCGCGCCTTCCGCCGCTTCGCGCCCGCGAGCTCGAGGCTCGTGGCTCCGGCGTGCTCGAGCTGCCGGCGCTCGCCTACGCCTACATCGCCTGGAACGTGCTCGACCCCGACGCTTACGGGGAGGACCGGCGCCGGCGCGGCTGCGCGGGCGACAGGCAATGCGAGGAGTCCGAGGCGGACCTCGAGCGTCTGAGGCGGAAGCACCCCCACTTCGCCCTCTCCGACCGTCGCGTCCGCCTCGCGCTGAGCCTCGCCGTGGACCGCGAGGACCTGGTGGAGGGCCTGTTCGGCGGCCACGCGCGCCCGGGCTCCTCCCCGATCGTCTCGGCGCTCTGGGCGCACGACCCCTCCGCGGCGCTTCCCTTCGATCCGGCCCGCGCCGCGGCGCTTCTCGCCGAGGCGGGGTGGAACGACACGGATGGCGACGGCGTGCGCGAGAAGGACGGCAGGCGGCTCGAGCTGAAGGTCCTCGTCAACGCGGAGAGCGCCACGCGCAGGGACGCGCTCGGGCGGATCGCGGCGTCCGTCGCCCGGATCGGCGCGAGGCTCGTCCCGGTCCCCCTCCCCCGCGGCGAGTACGTCGCCCGGGCGCGAGAGAAACGGTTCGACGCCCTTCTCGGAAGCTGGCGTGCGGGCACGCGGCTCGACCTCGAGGCGATCTTCCACAGCCGGGCCGCGCTCGACCGCGGCAACAACTTCACGGGTTGGTCCACGCCGATCTCGGACGAGCTGCTGGACCGGGCGGAGCGCGCCGCGACTCGCGAGGAGGCGCTGCCGGTCTGGCGGGCCTGGCAGGCCCACTTCCGCGAGGAGCAGCCCTACACGGTCCTCTACGAGGAGACGCTCCTGGTCGGCCTGGGCTCGCGCCTCCGCGCACCCGCGGCCCGCGGCTTCAACCCCTTCGACGGGCTTCACGAGTGGTGGCTCGAAGCGCCCGCTCGGGAACGTCCCTGATGGGTCGCCTCGCGCACGCCGCTGGCACGCTCGTCGCGGTATTCGTCCTCTGCTTCGTCCTCCTCCACGCCATGCCGGGCGATCCACAGGACCGGCTCGAGGCGCCCGGGATCCCGGCGAGCGAGGCCGAGCGGACGAGGCGCGCCCTCGGGCTCGACGCCCCGGCTCCGGTCCAGCTCGTGCGGACGGTCGTGTCGTACGCGCGCGGCGATCTCGGGATCTCGATCGGGAGGCGGGAGCGGGTCGCCGACGTTCTGCGGTCGGCCATCCCGGCGACGATGCTGCTCGGCGCCGCGGCGCTCGCGCTCGCCTACGGCGCGGGCGTGCCCGCCGCGCTGTTGGTCCTGGCGCTCCCGGCGCGCGCGCGGCGATCGTGCGAGCGGGTCGCCCTCGCCCTCGCCGTCGTCCCCCGCTTCTGGCTCGGGGTCCTGCTTGTGCTGCTTTTCCACAGCCTCGCGGGAGCGCTCCCGGCCTCCCACGCTGCCCCGCCCGGCGGGGGCGGGCTCGCCTCCCGCATCCCCCACCTCGTCCTCCCCGCCCTCACCCTCGCGATCCCGGCCGCGGCGTCCATCTGCCGCTACCAGCTCTCGATGATGGAGGCGGTCCTGGAGGCACCTCACGTGAGGGCCTCCCGCGCGGCGGGAAGGGCCGGCCTGGGGCTTCTCGCGCGGGACGTCCTGCGGCCGAGCCTCTCAGCGACGGCTGCGCTCGCCGGGCTCGACCTGCAGGTGCTCGTGTCAGGAGCCCTCGTCGGCGAGAGCGTTTTCGCGTGGCCGGGTCTCGGCCGGGTCACCGCGGAGGCCGTCCTGGGCGCCGACTATCCGCTCGCTCTCGCGTCCGCGCTCGTCTCCTCGGCCGCCATCGTCGGCGGCCGGTTCCTGGCCGAGGAGGCCGCCCGCCGGCTCGACCCGCGCCTCGGGTCCCCGCCTGGCGAGGGACCGTGATGTCGAGTCGTGGGAAGCCGGGCGTCTGGGCGCTCGCCGCCGGACTCGCCACCGTCGCGATCGTCGGGCCCGCACTGAGCGGCGATGCCGCCACGCCGTCCTACGCACCCTCCGCCGCTCAGCTCCTTCCGCCGGGAAGCGCGGTCGAGGAGGTCGCGCTCGAAGGCGGCGGCTTCCTGCGCAGCCGGCGGATCGAAGCGGCCACGGGCGGCGGGCTGCGCGTCCTTTCGGAGTCCGGCTGGAGGACCATCGGCGGCGTTCGCGCGGCGCAGGAGCCATACCGGCGCCGACTGTGGCTCGGAACGGACCATCAGGGACGGGACATCCTCGCGCTCGCGGTTCACGGGGCCCGGACCTCGCTGACCGTCGCCGCACTCGCGGCGTTCGTCGCGGTCGTCTTCGGGACCGGCATGGGCCTCGCCTCCGTTCTCGGAGGCGGCCTCGCGCGCGCGGGACTGCACCTGCTCGCCGACGCCGCGCTCGGCCTGCCGCGGCTCCTGTTGCTGCTCATCCTCGCCGTGTGCTTCGAGGGCTCGACCGCGGGTGTCGCCTTCGCCGTCGGCCTGGCCTCGTGGATGGAAACCGCCCGGCTCGTGGAGGCCGAGGCTCGGCGCATCGCGCGCGGCGGGTTCTTCTGCGCTGCGCGGGCGGCGGGGGCTTCGGGATCGAGGCTCGCCCTCCGGCACCTCGTGCCGAACGTGGCACCCGTCCTGGTCGCCGTCGTCCCGCTGGTGGCGGCCGAGGCGGTCCTGCTCGAGGCCACGCTGTCCTATCTCGGCGTGAACCCGGGTGGGGTGTCCTGGGGGTTGATGGTGGCCGACGGCCAGCGCGCGCTCCCCCACGGCTGGTGGCTCGTGGTGTTCCCCGGCTCGCTCGTCTGCCTCGCCGCCCTCGCCCTGAACGACCTCGCCCGCGGGTCGGGAACGGCGAAGGCCGCCTGAGCCGCGCCGACTCCTCAGGCGAGCGGGCGCTTCCAGAACCGCGCGAGAAGGATTCCGAGGACGAGCCCCACGGCGTAGCCGTAGGGAAGCCCGAGGCACACGAGACCGACGAGAAGCGCCAGCGCCAGATCTCTCCCCTCGCCGAGATCCCCCACGAGCCGCGCCAGGGCCAAGGCCTCGAAGAGGAGGACGACGCCCAGGATCGGCTTCGGGAACAGCTCGATCGCTTCCCTGAACCCCTCGCTGAGGAAGAGGCCGAGGAACAGGTACAGCCCCCCGTACAGCACGACGGACCCGCCGGTCCTCGCCCCGAAGGCGTGGTGGCCCGCCAGGCCGCCCGCGCCGTGGCAAGCCGGCACGCCCCCGAACAACGGGCACACGAGGTTCATGAGGGCGTAGGTGAGGCCGATCTTCCGGACCGTGACCCTGTGCTCCGGGAAAAGGTCCTCGACCACCTGTCGCGTCGCCAGCACGGAGTTCGCGAGGGAGAGCGGCAGCTGCGGGATCGCGAGCGCGACCAGACCGGCTGCGATGCTCTCGAGGGAGGGGGCCCGCAACGCCGGCACCGCGAAGCCAAGGCCGGCGCCGAGCCTCGCGAGGTCGGTCTCGAAGGCGAAGGCGAACACGAGCCCGAGCCCGATCACGGGCAGTGCCGGCGGGAAGCGGCGGTTTCCGGCCAGAGCGAGCGCGAGCGCAAACGCCGCGGCTGCCAGGGCGTAGCCCCTGGCGCCGGCCGACGACACATACTGCCCGAGGGCGAGCGAGGCGAGCTGCAGGCCGAGGCCGAGCTGGATCCCGCGAACGACGCTCCGGGGAACGAAGCGGGCGAGGGCCTCGAGCAGGCCGCTCGCCGCGAGGGCGAGCATGATCGCCCCGATGGCCAGCCCTCCGCCCCGCAAGGTCTCGGCGTCGGCGCGGCCTGCGATGACGAGGACGGCCATCGCCTTGAGCGGCTGTGCGGGCATGGGAAGGCCGTAGAGCAGACCCGTCAGGACCTGCATCGCGCCGAAGGCGACCAGCACGCTCGCGGGATCGAGCCGGGCCGCGAGGATCATCCCGGCGATCAGCGGGAAGTCGGTTCCGATGTCCCCGAACGCGCCCGACAGCTCGTTCCGGTCGAAGCGGAGGCGCCCGCGGCGCGGGAGGAGCCGACGCACGCTTGGCAGGAGGCTTGCGATGGACGGCGGCCTCCTACGGGCTGAGCAGAACCGTTGTCGCGTACGAGACGGTGACCCCGTAGTCGGTGCGGTCGCGAACCGAGCCGCTGCCGAACAGCTCGTTCCGGATCACGCCGAAGCTGATCGCGTAGTGCTCCGGGAGCCCGGGGCTCACCCGCAGCCGCGCGCCGAGGCCGAGCGTGGCCTCGAGCCCGAAGCGACCGCCGATGCCGAAGGGACGGTTCACGGCGAGCGATGCGTACGGAGAGACCCACCGCTCCGGCCGGTGGCCGGCGACAAGCACGCCTCCGAGGGCGAAGCCGTTGCGTTCCCCCTCGGGGCTCGGCGCCTGGAGCAGGGACAGACGCGGCCCGCGGGACCAGTACAGGCCGTTCCGGAACACGTCCCCGAACATGAACCCGGCGGCCACCCGCGCCACGTCCTCGCCGGCGTAAAAGACGTCCACGTTGTACTCGTCGAGGAACCCCTTTTCCGCCGCCGTTGCGGGCGGGACAGCCCACGCCATCGTGATCGCCAGAGCGAGCCCGACGCGACCCTTCATGAACCACCTCCGTCCTGCAGATTCTAGCCCGCCCCCCCCCTCGCGAGCGGGCGTGGCTCCGACCGCTCGCGCACTGTATCCTGCGCTCCCCGGGCGGGGAGCCTCGATGCACATGCTGACCTCCGGCCTCCTCCTCGCGCTCGCCGCGGCCTCGGCCCCGGCCGCTGCGCCGCGAGTGACGACCGCCTCCGACATCGAGCGCCTCGTCCGAGCGGAGAAGCTCGAGGAGGCCGTCGCCCGAGGCCGCGAGGCGGTGGGGCAGCAGCCCGCGGATCCGGACCTCCGCCTCGCCCTGGCGCGGGCCCTCGCCGCGAAAGGCCGGCGGCTCGAGCGCGTTCTGCCTCCCGGCGCCGAGGTCGAGGACGTCACCGCAGGCCCGCTCAAGCTGCCGGGCTTCGCGGGCGCGGGCCCGTCCTCCCTCGAGGTCGTCTACGAGGCGGACGCCTTCGAGGAGGCCATCGTGCACCTCGACGAGGGCATCCGCCGCGCGCCGAGACGAAAAGACCTGAGGCTCGCGAAGATCTACCTGCTGACCGACGCGGGCCGGGTCCCGCGCGCCGCCGCGGCGATCCGGGAAGCGATCTCGGCGCTGCGGGGGAGCGAAGGTCTCGCCGACGAGCTCGCCAGCTTCGGCGCCGAGCGCGCCCGTCGCGGGGACGACGCGGGGGCGGCGGCGTTGCTCGGCCTGGTCGCCTCGGCGTTCCCCGACGATCCCGAGGTCCAGGCCGACTACGGGTTCACCCTCGGACGACTCGGCAGGAAGGCCGAGGCGTTCCGCGCGCTCGACCGCGCAGCCCAGCTCGCGCCCAAGGACGCTCGGCTTCTCAGGATGCGCGCGAACGTGGCGGTCGTCTACCGGGAGTTCGCCCGGGCGATGGCGTCCTTCCAGGCAGCCTTCACCGCGAGCCGGGACGACCTCGACCGGGTCGGGGCGGCCGTGGCCGCCTACGGCGTGGATCCCGCGTCGTCCGAGCCGCTGTTCCGGGAGATCGCCGGCCCGGCAGCCTCCGCAGCGCCCGGAGCCGGGGAACTGGCCGCGCGGTTTCTCGAGGTCATCGCGAGGGGGCCGGCATCGGCCGAGGCGGTCGCCCTCGCGCGCGAGCTCGTGTCGGGCTCGATGCAGATCCTGGCGCTTCCCCTGCTCGAGAGGGCCGTCGCTGCCGACCCGGAGCTCGGCGAGGCGCGCGCGATGCTCGCCGGGATCTACCGCGGGCTGCGCTACGAGCGGTTCGCGGTCGAGACCGAGACACCCCGCGCGGCGTCTTCCGGCTCCGCCCGAGGGAGCTGACCGCGCTCGCAGCCGGGCAGGCGGAAGCTCCAGAGCAGCAGGCCGACCGCGAGCGCCAGCAGCACGGCCCCGTTGGCCTGGTGCGCGGTGCGGAACGCGACGGGCACCCACCCGGCGAAGGACTCGCGGGCCGCCGCGCCGGTCGCGATCAGGGCGCAGAGACCGAGGACGAGCTGGAGGCCCGTCACCCCCAGCAGGCCGAGCCCGAGCCGTCGGAACAGCGCCTGCTCTCCGTGGATCCCCCAGGCCCTGGCGCCCGCCGGCACGGCGACGGCGGTCACGACCAGGCCCATGGTGACGTGAACGAGGAGGCCGCCCTCGAGGTGCCGCTGCACCGCGCCGAGGACGAGTTGGACGAGCAGGGCCGCGAGCAGCATCCACCCGAGGGCGCGGTCCGTTCCGGCGCCCACCCGCCCCCGGATCCTGGGGGCCGACTTCCAGGCTCTCGACGTCAGCACGGCGAGCGCGACCATCACTGCGAAGAACAGCTGCCCGAGCACGCCGTGGACGACCGCCAGGCGGATGTCGGGCGAGGTCTCCTCGGGCGCGACGCTCGTCGTGAAGCGCCCCGTGACCCTGAGCCCCCCGAGGATGCCCTGGACGATGACGAGAAGGACCGAAAGGGCCGCGATCGCCCGCACGCCGCGCCTGCGGTCCACGACGGCGAGGTGGACCGCCAGCACCACCGTGGTCAGCCCGACGAGGGAGCCGAACAGCCGGTGCGAGTGCTCGTAGAAGATGCCCCCCGCCATTCGGGACAACGGGTAGAGGAACATGTTGTAGCCGTAGGAGTTGGGCCAGTCCACGACGGCGAGCCCGGAGCCGGTGCTCGTCACGCGGTTCGGGGAGCCGGGAGCGGGTGCGGGTCACGTGCCGGCGGATGAGGTCTTGTTGCAAGGGCGCCGCGCCCGCCAGGCGCGCTAACCCGGCTGTCCTGGGGGGCGCATCCTCAGCGGGCCGGCCCGCGCGACGACCGAGCCTCCCGCCGAGCAGCGACAGCGCTCCCGTGAGCGCGATCGAGCCCGGGACGAAGACGAGAGCGGACGGGCGGACCTCGTTCGGGCGGTCCCCCGCGAGGAGGGTTCCGAGAACCAGCAGGTTGAGAAGCCCCGACAGCAGCCCCGCACAAAGGGCATGGCGCAGGCCGCCGCCCCATCGCGCCAGCAGGAAGCCTCCCGCGACGGGGCAGGAGAGGAGCCCTGCGAGCAGCAGCCAGCCGGGAGCCATGACCGCCGGGAGGCGGCACACGTAGCCCGCGGCCCACATGGCCACGGTCGTCCCGAAGCCGACCGCGAGGATGTCGGCCGCGCCGCGCGGGACGGAAGACCCACCGGCTTCGCTCGACCGCATCACGAAGGGCCTCCGCGTGCGCGCGGCTCACCCGGGCGGAAGCCCGCCGGCCGCGCGGAAGCAGGGTCCGGACGCCTCCACCCATCGCGCAGCGGACCGGGTTCCGGGTTCCGCCGGAATCCGAGGCTAGGTCGCATCACCTCAGCGGGGTCTCCCCGCACTCGTTCACGGCGGTGGCGAGGTAGTAGGAGGAGCTCGAGGCCGGGGAGGCCGCTCCGGTGTCGCGATACTGGATGCCCGGTGTGGCGGGGTCGCCGTCCGAGATCCAGGCGGCGATCGGCCTGCCCCAGACAGACGGGTCGGGCTGCCCGTCGCGGTGGACGCTCCAGCTCGTGCCGGGCAGGCCCGGGTCGTCCCAGGCGAGAACGACGTCGCTTCCGCTCCGATCGGCACGCAGGTTCGCCGGGTCCGGCGGCCCCGCGCAGCCTTCGCGGATCCGGATGAAGCGGTTGACCGGCACGTACGTCCGCCTCGCCGTCGAGAGCGAGGCGTTCGGCCAGCGCACCTCGACCGAGTCCACGATGTCCGCCTGACCGAGACCGAAGTGCTGGCTCAGAGGGACCTGCGGGCAGAGGTGCCCGTTGCCGGCGTAGACCTCACGAGTGCGCGTCGAGCCTCCCGCGGTCACGCGCACGCGCGCCCCGACGGCGGCGCGATTGCTCCGCCCCGGGCCGCCCGCGCCCTCGAGGGAGACGACGAGCCAGCGGTTGGCCGTGCCGACCTCGTTCCGGTACATGCGGACGCCCGTCGCGTCGTCGGCGAACCCAACGAGGAGGTCCTCGTCGCCGTCGAGGTCGTAGTCCACGGGCATCACGTTGTGCGGCGGCAGGTCGAGGTCGTTGATCTCGTTCAGTCCCGAAGCGACGGTGACGGGCGAGAACGTGTGGTCCGGCGCCTGCCGGAACAGGTAGATCCTGTTGTTGCCGTAGCCGCTCTCGGTCAGCGCGAAGTCCAGCAGACCGTCGTTGTCGTAGTCGAACCAGCTCTCGTAGTGGTCGCCGTGGTGGGTGATGTCCGGATCCTCCGCGTCGCGGCCGTCCACCCGGTCGTAGTCCCACGAGAACACGCCGGCGACGTTGGCCACCGCCGTCGAGTGGACGCTGCCCGCGCCGTCGCCCCGGCCGTGGGTCAGGATCTCGAAGAAGTCCACGTCCCCGTCGTTGTCGAAGTCGGCGGGCATGCTGCCGAAGGAGGCCACCCCCGACAGGAACCCGCGGTCCTGGTCGTAGTTGGACACGGTCTCGTAGCGCGAGAACGTGCCGTTGCCGTTGTTCTTCCAGTGGATCGGGGTCGAGCCCAAGGCGGTCCAGGCGTAGGGCGGGGCGAACAGGTCCGCGTAGCCGTCCCCGTTCCAGTCCCAAACGGCGATCCCGTAGACCGAGGTCGTCGCCGAGCCGATCCCCGAGGAGGCGGTGACGTTGGTGAAGGTCCCGTCGCCGCCGCCCTTGTAGAGCTGGTCCTGGGTGAGGGCGCCGCTTCGGTACCAGTTGCCGATGAAGAGGTCCACCTTCCCGTCGTTGTCGTAGTCCGTGAAGACGGCCGCCGCGGTGTTGTAGAGCATCTCCTGGTGGAAGGGAGATCCGGGGGCGAGCGCGAAGCGCCCCGCGCCGTCGTTCAACATCAGGTCGTTCTTGTCGGTCGGGGACGTCAGGTTGTCGTGGACGTACACGGGCGTGAACATGTCCAGGTCCCCGTCGTTGTCCACGTCGGCGAAGACCGCTCCGTCCGAGTGGCGGCCCGTCGCCGTCCCCTGCCGGTTCGCCCGGATACCGGAGTCCGCCGTGAAGTCCACGAACTTCCGGTCGAAGGGATCCGACGGGTCGTCACCCTGCACGTTGAGATAGAGGAACGACCTGTCGAACCAGCTCCCGGTGCCGTAGTTCGCCTGCCGGTGGAGGAGGATGTCGGGATACCCGTCGCCGTTGACGTCGGCGATGGAGAGGCGGAAGCCGGGCTTGCCCGCCAGGCCCACCCGGTCCGTGACGTCGGTGAAGTCGGCGGCGCCGGCCTGGCCCGTGGCCACCAGCGCCGTCCCGGCCAAGGCGGCCGGGCCCAGGACGCGCGCGCGGATCATCCCGCCCCCTGCCGATGCCTCCCGGCGCGCGTCACTATACACCGCAAGCCGGCCCCTGCGGTCGCCCGAGCGGCCCCCGGTCGCCTGGATCACTCCAGGACGTGGATGTTCCGCTTGCGGCACATCTCCTTGAGGACCTTGGGCCACACCGTCACGCTCACCTCCCCGAGGTGCGCCTTGCGGAGGAGGAGCATGGTGGTCCGCGACTGCCCGATGCCGCCGCCGACGCTCAGCGGGATCTCGTTTTTCAGGATGGCTTGGTGGTAGGGGAACCGGAGGAAGTCGGTCTGCCCGGTCAGCTCCAGCTGCTTCGCGAGCGTGCGGGCGTCCACACGGATCCCCATGGAGGTCAGCTCGTGACGCCGCCGCGTCACGGAATTCCACACCAGGATGTCGCCGTTGAGACCGTGCATGGGACGGCCGTCGTCCGAGACGGTCTCGGTGACCCAGTCGTCGTAGTCCGCGGCCCGCATCTCGTGCGGGTAGCCGTCCTTCAGGGTCCAGCCGATGCCGATGATGAAGATCGCCGGGTGCTCCTGCAGGATCGCCGTCTCCCGGGCCTTCCGCGGGAGATCGGGAAAGCGGTCGAGGATGTCCTCGGCGTGGAGGAACGTCAGCTCCTCGGGCAGCTCCGGGACCTTCTCCGTCCGCAGCTTCGGGAAGCGCCGAAGCGCGTGCTCCTCCGCGCCCTTGAGGACGTTCCAGATCCGGCGGACGATGTCCTTGAGGAACGCGAGGTTGCGCTGGTCCGGCGCGATGACCTGCTCCCAGTCCCACTGGTCCACGTAGACGCTGTGGTCGTGATCGAGGAAGTAGTCCTTGCGGACCGCGCGCATGTCGGTCAGGATCCCCTCCCCCGCGCCGCAGCCGAACTGCCGCAGTGCCATCCTCTTCCACTTGGTCGCGGCCTGCACGATCTGCGCCTCCACGGGGTTCCTGTCGTGGTCGTTCGAGATGTGGAACTGGATCGGGGTCCTCGAGCCGTCCCGGTCCAGGAAGTCGTTCACCCCGCTCTCGACGTCCACGATGAGGGGGACGGCCACCCGCATCAGGTTCAGGTCCCTGCACAGGTTGTCCTCGATGTAGTCCTTGAGCTCGAAGAGCGCCCGCTGAGTCTCCCTGGGGTCGAGCAGCGGGACGTAGTCCTGCGGGAGGATCTTCTCGATCTCCTCGTACGATCCGATTCCCGGTCCGGCCAGGTCCGCTCTCTTGTCGGCAGTGGGGCTCATGTCCGATCCTCCTCCTTGTTCTCCGCCGCCGCGAACGCGGAGATGGTCTCGACCCGAACGTACCCTACGCACGAACCGCCGCGCCCACGCGATCCGGACCCGCCCGGTTCGATACCGGGCCCCGGGCCGCCGCGGCCCGCGCGGCGGGTGTCCGGCGCTAGAATGATCGCACGGGGCCGGTCGCGGCCGTCCCCCGGGGAGGTGGCCGATGGACTCGATCCACAAGGTGGACTGCTTCCTCGTCGAGTTGCCCGACAGGCCGGGGGAGCTGGAGCGGGTCCTGCTGGGCCTCAAGGAGACCCGGGTGAACCTGCTGGCCTGCGGGGGACTGCCCGCGCGCGACGGGTCGGCCCGCGTCTACTTCGTCCCGGAGAACACCGAGTCGTTCCGCAGGGCGATGGGCAATCTCGGCTTCCGTCTCGGGGAGCCCGAGCGCGCCTTCCTCGTTCAGGGCGGAGACCGGATCGGCGCGCTCGCCGACGTGCTCGGAAAGATCGCCGGCAAGGAGATCAACATCGTGGAGATGAACGCGGTGTCCGCGGGAGCGGGCCGCTGGGGAATGATGCTGCGCGTGTCGGCCCCGGACTACGAGCGCGCGGCGCAGGCGTTCGGGTTCTGAGAACCGGAGGCCGGACCCCGCGAGGAACCCGCCTGTTGACGTGGCGCAGCGGTGGCGCGTTGCTCGCCGCGTCGCTCGGCTTCGCCCTGACGGGTGCGCTCTACAACCTCTGGCCCGTTCTCACGGCGCCGCGCAAGGTCCGCGGCGACGGCCGGCGCGCGGACAGCTACGGCTTCGACCTGGCCTCCTGCGCCCTCCCGGCCGGGAGGATCGTTTCGAGCGGGATTCCCGTGGACGGGCTTCCCGCGCTCACCGGTCCCGCGGTGCTCGACGCCGCGTCCTCGAACTTTGCGGGGGATCGGCGCCGGGGAAAGTACCTCGTCGGCCGCGATCGCGTGATCGGCGTGGCCGTCGGGGGCGAGGCGCGCGCCTATCCTCTGCGCGTCCTCGTGTGGCACGAGGTCGTCAACGACACCCTCGGGGGCCGGCCGATCGCGGTGACCTACAACCCGCTGTCGGAGGGCGCGGCGGTGTTCGACCGCGAGGTCGGCGGCGAAACGCTCGAGTTCGGGGTCAGCGGGCTTCTCTATCAGTCGAACCTCCTGATGTACGACCGAAGGCCCGGAGGCCGCGGAGAGAGCCTGTGGAGCCAGCTGCTGGCGCGAGCCGTGTGCGGCCCGGCCGCGCGCGCCGGCGCGAGGCTCGACGCCCTCCCGTTCTCCCTCGCCGAGTGGGAGGAATGGGCGCGGCTGCATCCGGAAACGACCGTCATCGCGCCGGTCGAGTCCGAGATGGAGCAGGTCCGGAAGGATGTCTACGGGACCTACTTCAGCACGGAGGCGCTCAGGTTCCCCGTGGACCCGATGCCGCCGCCGGGACCGTTCCCGCCGAAGACGCGGCTTCTGGCGATCGGCGAGGAAGGGAGCCGCCTCCTCCTTCCCCTGGACTTCCCACCCGCGGCGCTGCCGTCTTCGAGGGTCCTCGAGCCCGTTCCGGGGATTCGCATCCACTACGGCGCGCGCCCCGCGTCCGTGCTCGTGGAACCCGGCCTCGCAGAGGGAACGCCGATGCTTCAATTTCAAGCCTTCTGGTTCGCGTGGCACGCGATGCACCCCGGGGAGTCGCTCGATCGCACCCTCGCTCAGAGACCGCGGTAGGGCCGGCCTGCGCGGTACAGCTCCAGGCGCCGACGGATCGCGGGAACGAGCGCCGTCCGTCCCTCCGACGCGCAGGCGCGCAGGGCCTCCTGCGCGGCCCGAGCCGCGTCCAGATAGCGGCCGGCCTCGGCGTAGGCGGCAGCCAGTGTGTCCAGGAGCTCGGGCGTCGGGCGCGGCGACAGACGCTGCGCTCGCTCCGCGAGCCGGACCGCTTCCGCGGCGTCGCGCAGCGCGGCCTCCGGGTGCGTGGCGTGGATCCAGGCGAGCCGCTGCGGCGGCAGCGGCCAGCTCGGCTCGAGGCGCATCGCCTCGCGGTACGAGGCGATCGCCTCCCGCGCTCGTCCCTGGTCCATCAGGGAGGATGCGAGCGCTCCGTGCGCGCGGGCGTGGTCGGGCTGGAGGCGGATCGCCGCTCGGAGCTGTGCGACGGCCTCGTCCGTCTTCCCCTGCAGCGACAGCACGACGCCCAGGTTGACCTTGGCGTCCGCATTCGTCGGATCGAGCCGCGCTGCCGTGGCGAGATGAGATTCTCCCTCGGCGTAACGCCCGGATCTCGACAGAAACGTCCCGAGGTACTGACGGGCTGCGGCGTCGTCGGGTCGGAGCCGCACGGTCCGCTTCAGGAGGGGCTCCGCCTCCCTCGGACGGCCCGCGCGGTCGAGGAGCGCACCGAGGGCGAAGTGCACCTCGGGATCGAAGGGATCGAGCCGGAGGCTCTCGCGAAGGTGCGTCTCCGCCTCGGCCTCTCTTCCCAGCCGGGCGAGAAGCTCCCCGATGGCGCGGTGGACCTCGGGGTCGGAGGGAGCCCGCCGCAGGCTTTCCTGCCAGTGCGCGAGGGCCTCGGCCGAACGTCCTTGCTGGCGGCGGAGCTCGCCCATTCCGTTGAAGTAGTCGGGCGAGTCGGGGTGCATCCGCCTGAACTCGCGGAGGTGAGCCTCTGCCTCGTCGAGACGCCCGAGGCGGACGAGCGTCAGGCTCAGGCGGAGGTGCGCCGACGAGCTGTCCGGATTGCACCGCAGCGCCCTGCGGAATTCCCCCTCCGCGCTCTCGAGCTTACCCTCCGCGAGCAGCGCCTTGCCGGCCTCGATGTGCGCGATGGACCCTGCGGGCTCGACGTCGAGCTTCGCCCGCGGGTCGCGGATCACCCTCCGGTAGGGTAGGCGATGGGCCAGCTCCTGGTGCTCCCGAGCAGCCTCCTGGTGACCCTGCGCGAGGCAGACCTGCGCGAGCAGGCGCCGCGCGTCCCCGTTGCGGGGCTCGCTCTCGATGGCCCGCTCGAGTTCCGTGCGGGCGGAGGCGAAGTCGCCCCGCAGCAGCGCGATCTCCGCGAGGCCCACACGGGCGTCCGAGCTGCCCGGATCGAGCTGCAGCGCGACCTCGAAGTGCCGGGCGGCCTCCTCGGCTCGGCCGAGACGCAGCAAGCACTCGGCATAGGCCAGCTGCGCCGGCGCGTAGCCGGGGTCGATCTCGATCGCGCGGGCGAAGGCCGCGGTCGCCGCCGACCGGTCCTGATGCATCAGCGTGTGCCCCAGGAGGTAGGGCCAACGGAACTCTTCGGGCTCGAGCCTCCAGGCCTGGCGGTAACAGGCGGCGGCCTCCTCGAACCACTCGCCCGCGCGGTACCGACTTCCGAGGCGGCCCCACGCGCGCGCGGAGTCGGGGCTCCGCTCGACGGCCCGCCGAGCCTCCTCGACCGCGGCCACGACCTCCGCCTCGGCGCCCGTCAGGTCGGCGAGGGGGATCTCGGGGCCCGCATGCCGACCGCAGGCTGTGGCGACCAGGAGCAGGGCGAGCCGCGGGCAACGGCGCCGAGCAAGAAACCAGCGACCGAGCGCTCTCACGGGCGCTCCCCGGTTCCCTGAGTCAAGGTCACCTCGCGGTCCACGCCAGGGATCGCGAATCGCTCCCGACTGCCGTCGGGCCATGCGACCTCCACACGGTCCACGGCGCCGATCGGGCCCAGTCCGAAGTGGGCGCGGGGCTCGCTCGTGCTCAGGTAGCTGGAGTTGGCGAGCACCGGGGCCACGAGCCGCTCGCCTCCCGCCACGACCGTCACGACGGCTCCCAGCGCGTCCCTCCGGCCGGTCAGCGCCCTCACCTTCAGCCAGTGCGCGCCGGGCGCGGGCGCGTCGTTCCGGTAGACCCGAAGCGAGTTGTCTGCGTTGCTCACGACGAGGTCCAGGTCCCCGTCGCGATCGAGGTCCCCGAGGGCGAGCCCCCGGCTGACCTCGATCCGCGAGGCGAACTTCCCGGCGCGGCTCGAGCCGTTCACGAATCGCCCGCTGCCGTCGTTGAGGAAGAGCAGGTTGGGCTCGGCGTAGCGCTGCCAGAACGGCCGGCCGGCTTGCGCGCTCTCGATCAGCACGTCGCCGTTCACGACGGCGAGGTCCAGGTCGCCGTCGTGCTCGAGGTCGAACAACCCGCAGCCGAAACCGGTGCGGAGGAGGTCGTCCTGCGTCATGCCGGCCTCGAGCGTCCGGTCCACGAAGAAGCCAGGGGCACCCACGTAGAGCGTGTTGTGCTCTCCGGCCAGGTGCGTTGCGAGGAGATCGAGGTGGCCGTCCGAGTTGATGTCCCCGACTGCCAGGCCCATGCTGGCCTCGGGCCTGCCGTGCAGGTTGACGGCCACGCCTCGCATGAGAGCCTCGTCCACGAAGCCCCCGTCGGGCTGACCCACCCAGAGGTTGTTCGCCTCCCCGTCGTTCGCCACGTAGAAGTCGGGCCGGCCATCGCCCGTGAGGTCGAGACAGATCACCCCGAGCCCTTTGGCCCTCTTGCCGCCCTCCGGTGGCCGGATGCCGACCTCGTCGGTCACGTCGGTGAACGTCCCGTCGCCGTTGTTCCGATACAGCGTGTCGGCCTCCCCGTCGAAGCTCTGGGGCCCGCAGTAGTCGTCCACGCCGGCGGGACTGCGGCACGGGCCGATGGAGTCCAGTCGCAGATAGTGGGCGACGTAGAGGTCGAGATCCCCGTCGCGATCGTAGTCGCAGAAGGTCGCCGACGAGCTGAAGCGCTCGCCCCGGAAGCCGGCGGCAGCCGTGGCCTCGGTGAACGTCCCGTCGCCGTTGTTGCGGTAGAACGCGTCAGGGCCGTAGTTGGTGAAGTAGACGTCCGGATCGCCGTCGTCGTCCACGTCTCCGATCGCGACGCCCTGCCCGATGCCGGGATCCCCGAGGCCCGACACCCGCGTGACGTCCCGAAACGTCCCGTCCGCCTGCTGCTGGAAGAGCCGGTTGGGAGCCGGAGCCGAACGCTGTCCTGGCGGAGGCAACCGCACCTGAAGCAGATCCAGGTCCCCGTCCCCGTCGTAGTCGAAGAGCCCCACGCCGGGGCCCATGATCTCCGGAAGGAAGAAGGTGCCGTCGGGCCAGGTCCCTGCCGTCTCCTCGAGCCCGACCTCGGCGTTGATCTCCCTCAGCAGCGTCTCGCCGGCGGCACCCTCCGGGCCCGCTTCCACACTGGTTGACGGCAGGCCGCCGCAGCCCCAGGGGGCGGCCAACGAGCCCGAGACCACCAGGACAGGAACGAAGCTCCACGACGCGGGTCCGAGCCGCGCGGGCCGAGCGCTCCCCCGGGCCCCCGCGGCGGGAAGCGGGGTCTGCTCGGCGGACCGCGCCCGCGTCGCGGCCGGTCGCACGTCCCGGCGATGGACCGGCGGCCCGACCGCCCGGGACCCCGCGG
>JBBIHW010000019.1:3573-19736 GCA_037446795.1 Acidobacteriota bacterium | reverse complement strand
CTGCGATCGGCGCGCTCGCCGGGGTCTCGGCGCGCGACGGCGGGCCGGAGCGGACGGGCGAGGCGGCAGCGCCTCCCGCGGGCGAGAGGGCAGCGGCAGCAAACAAGGAGGTCGGCATTCGATGAACGAGAACCGCGGGTACAACGGAACGCACCTCGTGCTCGCTTTCCTCGCCGGGGCAGCGACGGGGGCGATCGTGGGGTTGCTGGCCGCACCGAAGCCGGGCCGGGAGACTCTCGAGACGATTCGCGAGTGGGGCCGGGAGGTGGGCCAGAAGGCCGGGCGCGCCGCGACACGCGCAGCGCGCGCGGCCCGCGATGCCTTCGGCGAAGCTCTGCGGGCCGAGGAGCCCGGAACGACATCGTCCTAGGCCTGCCGTCACCCCGACGACGGCGGGGGTCCAGTCGGTCAGGACTCGATCCCGGCTCCCGCGGAATGACCAGGCCTCGAAGCGCCCGGGATTCCCGCCTCGCTGCGGGGGGCGAACGTCCGGGAGACGTTCAGGCCGACCGAGCTCGCGAGAGCGCTCGCTCCGTCGCGGCTACGCGTCGGAAGGTCGGCGAGCATTCTCGCGCGCGCGTTCTCGCTTTCCGGCGCGCGGCGCGTCGTCGCGCAGGTGCGTCGGGAGCTCGCTCCTTCGATCCGGGTCCTCCGCAGGTGCGTCTTCCGGCCCGCCGGCGAGGCCCCCGGGCCCGGCGCGATCCGCTTCGAGATCGCGCGCTGCGAGCACACGAGCCGTTCGATGAGATGCTGACCCCTCCGACGGGATCGCGGCCGAGCCTGCCCGGGTGGTCCCTATAATGAACTCGTGAGCCGGACGAGGCGTCTCCCATCTCGTGCCTCCATCGCGCCGCTTCTTGTCGTCTTTTATCTCGGCCTCGCCGCCGCCGAGGACTCGCCGGAGAAGGTGGTGTACCTGCTGCAGTACGTGGCCGGCGATTACGGGGCCGCGGTGAGAGGGGGGGCCGTCGTCAACCCGTTCGAGTACGACGAGGTGGTCCGTTTCAGCGCGGCGCTCGTGGATGCCTGCGAGCAGCGGTTCGCCGACCGCGTCTCCCCCGAGACCCTCGATCGGCTGCGCGAGCTGCGGGACCAGGTCCGCGGCAGGAGGCCGTGGGGCGACATCCGGCGGCTCGCGGGTGGCCTCCTCCCCCGCCTGGCGCGCGAGCTGGGGGTGAGCCGAGTGCCCCCGCGCACACCCGACCTCGCGCGCGGAGCGGCCGTCTACACCGCGGACTGCGCCCCGTGCCACGGCCCGCGGGGAGGCGGAGACGGGTGGGCGGCTCGCTGGCTCGACCCCCTTCCCAGCTCCTTCCGCGACGAGCGGATGAAGCTGGTGTCCCCCCATCAGGTCTACGGCGCGACTCGCTTCGGGATCGAGGGGACCGGGATGCCCGCCTGGGAGGGCGCGCGGGCGGACGCCGAGCTGTGGGACGTGGCCTTCCACGTCCTGACCTTGCGCTTCGAGCGCGATCGCAGCGCCCGAGACCCGGGGCTCGGGGTCGGCCTCGCCGACCTCGCAGCGTCGTCGGACGAGGAGCTTCTGGCACGGCTGAGAGCCGAGCGGAGGGGAGTGTCGTCTCGAGATCTCCACTACTACCGCCTGCACCCCCCACCCCTCGCCGGCGAGGTCGCTCGGCCGCGACGCGGTGCCGAGCAAGCGGCATCGGCGGCTGTCGCGAGACCCACCGATCCGGACGAGGAGCTCGCGCCTGCGGTCGAGCTGCAGAACGTGTTCGGGCGGATCGCGGAGCAGACATTCCCGAGCATCGTGGGCGTCCGCGCGCTGCGGCGAGCGCGGGCCGCCTCCCCTCCGAGCGAGGGCAGCGGACCTCGCTGGACCGAGCGATCGGCGGACGTTTCGAACGACACGGAGTTCGAGCCGGTCGGCGAGGGGAGCGGCTTCTTCGTGACGCGGGACGGCTACATCTTGACGTGCAGACACTTCCTCGTGGACTCCCGTACGGGGGAGGTCGCCGAGCGCGTCGAGGTGGAGATGGAGGACGATCGGCGAGAGCCCGCCAGGGTGGTCGCCCTCGAGCCCACGATCAACCTCGCGGTGCTGAAGATCGAGGTCCCCTTCGACGTCACGCCTGCGAGGCTCGGCGACGGGGCGGGCATCCAGGTCGGGCACTGGGTCATCGCTCTCGCGAACCCGCCGGGCGTGACGAGGAGCTTCCTTCCGGGCACCGTGTCGGCCCGGCCGCAGCGCGAGTGCTACCAGGAGCAGCGGACCGGCACGCTGCTCCAGACGTCCCTGCTCGCTCCCCCGGACGGTTTCGGCGGGCCTCTCGTGAACATCCGCGGAGAGGTGATCGGGATCGCCATGCCGCGCGAGCCCGGCGGCGGGCCGCTCCTGGATCGGAGCATCTCCCCCGTCTACGGGTTCCCCATCGACCTGGCCATGACGCTGTTCGAGCCCCTGCGGATCCGCGAGAGCCGGCGATCGCCATGGATCGGGATCTCGGTGTTGAACCTCACGACGCAGGTTCGCCGCCGCCTGGAGCAGACGCCGCCCACCGGCCTCTACATTGACGACGTGTTCGAGCCGAGCCCGGCCACGCGCGCCGGCATCCGGGCCGGCGACATCCTCGTCCGGATCGGCGAGGACAGGATGTTCGCCGTGCAGGACTTCCAGAAGGCGCTTTACCTGGCGGGCATCGGTACCGAGGTCGAGCTGGAGCTCTACCGCCGCGGCGAAACGCTCGTGCTCCGCGTCGTGATCGAGCAGCGCCCGGCAGAGGCCACGACTCGCTGAGCTCGCCCCCGTGCTGCCGCAGACACGGAAACTCCCACGGAACGGCGCCCGCGTCAGTCCGATCCTTGGCGTCCCGCTGCCGTTCTGGAGAAGGAAAGGCTCGGTTCCCGTCGTCGAGAAGCTGCCAGGCCGTGGGCACCTCGTCTGCCAAGGCCGGAGGAAACGCGGTTGCTGCCGACACAAGAAGGACCGCCGTCCCGCAACGGCGCAGGACGGCGGCCCGATGGATGTGAAGGAAGAATCGAGAGCCGGCGTTCACGTCAGGGCCCCGGCGTCACGGCCACCTCCGAGGAGTAGCCGCTCTCGTTTCCCGCCTGGTCCACCAAGGTCACGACGAAGTCGTAGGTCTGCCCGTTGTCAGCGCTTGTCGGATCGAAGACGCCTTCTCCCTCGAAGGCGTAGAGGTTGATATGGGTCAGGTTCACCTGATCCACCCAGGCCGGGAAGGCCTTGCCCTGGATGATGACCGGTTCGTACTCGCGTAGCTGAGCGAGACCCTGGGCCCGGGCAAGATCGAAAGGAGCTGCCGCGAGGAGAAAAAGAGCTACCCCCCCCGCGGGCTGCGACGGCGAGACGTCGGCTACGCGTCATGGTTCGGCCCCCCTTTTTTCGCCGCCGGCCTCTTCCTGAGGCCTCGGCGCGGCGACCGACCCGGCGACGGGGGCCGCCCGCTCATCCGTGCTCGAGAGTCGGAGAGACCCTTTCCGACCCCCGTGCCAGCTCGAGGCGGTTTGTACTCCCGAACCTGCCGGTTGCCAACGAACGAGACGCGATCGCCTGGCGATCGCCTGGCCTCTTGACACGCGAGCCCAGCCTCGCGAGGATCGGCCATCGGATGGGATCCGATAGAAGGGAAGGAGGCATGCGATGCCCGAGGTGATGTTGGTTCTGGCGCTGATGGTTCCCGGGGGCCTTGCGGGCACAGGTGACATCGAGACCGATGGGATCGCCCTGCCTGCCCCGCCGCCTTCGGGGTTCGCCGCGGCGGAGGTTCCGGCGCTGGACGCCTGCACGATGGACACGAGCACGCTCGAAGAAGGCGTGGGAGCCTTCGAGGCGGAGCCGGCCTCCTCGTGCAGCCGCTGTCCGGTGGGAGTGCCGCAGTGCTGGCGCGACCGCGACTGCGACAGGTTCTGCGGAGGAAAGGGCCAGGGCGTCTGCGAGCGGATCAACTCGTGCTACAAGTGCTGCCTGTGCGCCGCCACTCAGTAGCGGGCTCCTGAGGCCGAACGCGGGTGGCGGCTGTCCGGTCGGACGGCCCTTCGCAGCGTGAGGCGGCAGAGGGCCGCCGTTCGTTGCCGATGTGGCAAGCGGGTTTGTCCGAGCGCCGTTGAACGCCGACTGCGGTCGCCGTATGAGAGAGGCTCGCTCGGGTCCGGCGTCGGCCTGCCTGCAAGAACCGGCGGCGCTCGGACGCCGGAAAAACGGTCGGATCGAAGCCGGGGCGCCGTGGCTGTGGCGGTTGCCGTGCCTCGCCGCGGCGCGGCCGCCAAAAGGGGGATTCCGTGCGAGCCGCTGTTCCTTCCTCGGCGCTCTGTCTGGTGCTGCTCGCCATCGGAGAGGAGGCTCTCGCCGAGCAGGACTTCGTGGCGTTCGAGTCCGGCCACGTGCGCCCACTGGCGCTCGCTCCGGACGGGAGCCGTCTGTACGCGGTCAACACGCCCGACAACCGCCTCGAGATCCTCGACGTGACCCCGGCCGGCCTGGTGCATACAGCCTCCGTCCCCGTGGGGATGGAGCCGGTCGCGGTGGCGGTCCGGTCGAGCACGGAGGTGTGGGTCGTCAACCACCTCTCGGACAGCGTCAGCGTCGTGGACGTCGGGAGCGAGCCGCCGCGAGTGAGGACCACCCTGCTCGTCGGTGACGAGCCCCGGGACATCGTCTTCGCAGGTCCCGGGCTTCGGCGCGCCTTCATCACCACGGCCCATCGAGGGCAGAACCGGCCGGGGCCCCCCGACTTCTTCACGCCCGGCGTCGGGCGCGCCGACGTCTGGGTGTTCGATGCCGACCAGGTGGGGTCCTCTCCCGATATCCGGCCCCTCGCCAACCTCACTCTCTTCTGCGACACGCCGCGGGCGCTCGCCGCCACGCCCGATGGGCGGATCGTGTACGCCGCTGCATTCGCGTCGGGAAACCGCACGACGGCAGTTCCCGCCGGCGCGATCCCGCGCGGGGCGATGCCGCCGCCCACGACGAACTTCGAAGGGATTCAGGCGCCTCGCACGTCCCTGATCGTCCGGCACGACGGCGCGCACTGGCGCGACCCGGCAGGTCGCATCTGGGACGACCAGGTGCGCTTCTCGCTGCCGGACAAGGACGTCTTCGCCCTGGACGCGATGGCGGATCCACCTCGGGAGATCGCTTCCTACTCCGGGGTCGGGACCGTCCTCTTCAACATGATCGTGAATCCCGTGACGGGCCGGCTCTATGTCTCGAACCTGGAGGCGCGCAACGAGGTGAGGTTCGAAGGACGGGGGGAGTTCGCCGGCAGCACCGTGCGCGGGCACGTCACCGAGACTCGCATCACGGTCGTGGACGCCGGCTCCGTGAGCCCGCGGCACCTCAACAGCCACATAGACTACCGGACGACGCCCGGGCCCGCTCTCGAGCGCCGCAGGAGCGTCGCGTTCCCGTTGGGGATGGCCGTGACCCGCGACGGGACGGTGCTGTACGTCGCGGCCTTCGGATCCGGGGCGGTCTACGAGATCCCCACCTCGGCCCTCGAGTCGGCCGACAGTCTGCCTCAGCCTCTCCGGCGGTTTCCCGTCGCTGGAGGAGGACCGACCGGGGTCGTCCTCGACGAGGTCCGCGGGCGGCTGTACACCCTCGCCCGGTTCGACAACGCCGTCGTCGCCTTCCGCCTCGACGAGCGCCGCGAGATCGCCCGGGTCCGGCTCCACGATCCGGAGCCTCCGAGCCTCGCCCTCGGCCGCAGGATCTTCTACGACGCCAGGAAATCCTCCGGCCACGGCGACGCCTCCTGCGCAAGCTGCCACGTGTTCGGGGACACGGACGGCCTCGCCTGGGACCTGGGCGATCCCGACGCGAGCCTGACCCCGAATCCCAACCCGTTCCGTTTCCCTGCTGGCTTCACCGCCCCGCCGTTCCACCCGATGAAGGGCCCGATGATGACCCAGACCCTGCGGGGGATCAACGGCACCGGCCCGCTCCACTGGCGGGGCGACCGCACGGGAGGGAACGTTCCCGGCGGGGACCCGATGGACAGCAAGGCGGCGCTGCTGCAGTTCAACGGGGCGTTCGCGTCCCTGCTCGGGCGAGCGGAACCGCTCCCGGCGGACGAGATGGACGCCCTGGCAGGCTTCCTCTTGCAGCTGTCGCACCCGCCGAGCCCCGTTCGGAACCTGGACAACTCGCTCACGCCGGCGCAGGCGCGCGGCCGGGACGCCTTCCTCGCCGCCCGCACGGACGCTGCGGGGCCCTGCGCGTTCTGCCACAGGCTCGACCCCGCGCGCGGTGAATTCGGAACCGACGGCATGTCCTCCGTGGACGGGCTCCCGCAGCTCTTCAAGATCCCGCACCTGCGCGCTCTCTACGCGAAGGTGGGAATGTTCGGCATGCCCGAGGATCCCCTCTTCCAGCCGGGCGACAACGGGTTCACCGGCGAGCAGGTCCGCGGCTTCGGATACTCCAACGACGGCGCGGTGGACACACTGCCCCGGTTTCTGCGCGCGCGTGTGTTCTCGTTCCCCGGTGGCGACCCCCAGCGCCAGGACGTGGCCGAGTTCCTGCTCGCGCTCGACTCCGACCTGGCCCCGATCGTCGGCCAGCAGGTGACGAGGACGGCGGCCAACGGGGCGGCTGCCGATGCGAGGATTGACCTCATTCTGCAGCGCGCCGCCGTCGCGACGCCGCGCCGCGAGTGCGACGTCATCGTCAAGGGGGTCGTCAACGGCGAGGCGCGGGGCTGGGTGAGGCTCGACTCGGGTCTCTTCCGGAGCGACCGCGCGGCCGAGACTCCACTGACGGAGGCCCAGCTTCGCGCCCTCGCGAGGGTACCCGGCCAGGAGCTCACGTACACGGCGGTGCCTCCGGGATCGGGCGTGCGCATGGGAGTTGACCGGGACCGGGACGGCCACCTCGACCGCGACGAGCTCGACCAGGGGAGCGACCCCGCGAACCCGAGAAGCACGCCCGACGACCGCGACGGCGACGGCGCGCCGAACGAGACCGACTGCGCCCCCGATGACGCCGGCGCGAGCGCGGTTCCCGCGGAGGTGACGGGCCTCGCGTTCGCGGGCAACGCGTGGACGCTCTCGTGGAACTCGGCCGCCCCCGCCTCGGGCCCCGCCACGGTCCACGACGTGGCGAGGGGCCTCCTGGCGAACCTGCCCGTCGGTGCGGGGCCGGGCGAGACGTGCGTGGCGGCCGGAGTTCCGGCCAGCACGGCCACGGACTACAGCTCGCCCCCGAGCGGATCGGGCTACTGGTATCTCGCGAGGGGGCGAAACGCCTGCGGCGCCGGAACGTACGGGTCGGCGGGAAACGGCGAGCCCCGGGTCACCGCCGCCTGCCCGTGAGGGCACCTCGGCCGCAGCCGACCCGCCACGCGACGAGCCTCGCTCCCGGACCCGCTCAGCGGCGGTTCGCGGCGCTCGCGGCGGCGTCGTAGACGGCCAGGGCCCACAGCACGGCCGTCAGGGTCCATCTCGCTCCGGGCGCGCAGAGGTTCGCGAGCGCGTCCGGCAGCGCCAGGTCGAGCGAGCGGAGCAGGGACCCGGCGGGAGCGGATCCCACGACCCAGACCCCGGTAACGGCCCAGGCTGCCCCCAGGAACAGGGTGGCCCGCCCGAGGTCGCCGTTGAGGAGCTGGCCCCAGCCCGGCACGATCGCCGACGCGACGCCGGCTGTCGCGGGGTGGGGCGCCTGGCCTCGCTCCGGGAGCGAGCCGCCGGCGTTCATGACGCTCGCGAGATGGAGCATCCCGGCGAGGATGAAGAGCGCGGCGAGCGCGCACACGCCCAGCTCCCTGGGATAGCCCAGGACGTCGAGCGTGAGGACCCAGCGGTCCGTCGTGCCGAGCAGCGCCCAGCCGAGGGTCCCGAGGAAGCCGAACGCGGTCAGGAAAAAGACCCCGGTCGTGAGGTCGCCGCGAACCACCTGCCCGGCGCCCGGCAGCAGCAGCGAAAGCGTGCCCGCGAGCGCGCGCCCGGGACCGATCGAGGTCCGCGCCCCTGCGGCGATGGCGCCGCGCGGCGAGCTGTCTGCCGTGCCGGACCGCCCTCCGGCGGAAGACTCCCGACGTGGCCAGGCGGTCTGCTCCTCCAGCTCGCCGAGGTCGTAGACGTCCGCGGTTTGACCCATGGTCGGTCCCCTCCTCCGGATCGGCGCGATGCAATCCGGGCACCCGGCGCGAATCGCGGCGCGCTCCGTGCGCCTCCACCGACTGCGATTACGAATCCGGCAGACTGCGGTACGGGATCGTCAGGCCCGCCCGCGAACGCGGCGGCGTCCACCGGAAGCTAGAATGGGCGCCGACGCCTCGCGGCGCGGAGGACCCAGGTGCCGACTCGAAGGGCCGTCGGAGCCCGAGGGGACTCTCGCCGTGACGAGAGCCTGCATCGGCTCGTTCTCGAGGACCTGAGGCGGGAGCGGATCTCGCGGACGCTTCGCGAGGACCTGTCCGACGTCTACCGGTTCTATCTCGACGAGGAGGCCCGCGAGCGCCTCGAGAGGATGAACCGCTTCTCGAGGTTCGTCCGCCAGAGCTGGTGGCTGCTCCGGAGCCTGCTGCTGCGACTCCCCCCCGTCCGGCGGCTGCTGCTCGTGCTGGCGATGCTTATGGCGGTTCTCGGCAAGGGCGACTTCCGGTGGAACGGCCTGTCGCTGTCCGTCGCCTGGTGGCCGCTCGCGGTCGCGATCCTGCTCCTCCTCCTCATGCTCGAGCTCAAGGACAAGCTCGTCGCGCGGGGGGAGATCGAGGTCGCGCGGCAGGTCCAGCTCTCGCTCCTTCCCCGCTCCCAGCCGCCGCTCGACGGGTGGTCGGTGTGGGGCCACACGGTCCCGGCCAACGACGTCGGCGGCGACCTCGTGGACTACATCGCGCTCGAGGGAGGGCGCCTCGGCGTGGTCCTCGGGGACGTGGCGGGCAAGGGAATGGGGGCTGCCCTGCTTTCGGCGAAGCTGCAGGCGACGCTCCGGGCGCTCGCCCCCGCGTGTCCGAGCCTCGCCGAGCTGGGCCGGCGTCTCAACGAGACGTTCCTCATGGACGGTCTCGACAGCCGGTTCGCGACGCTCCTCTACGTGGAGATCGCGCCGGGCTCAGCTCGAGCCCGGTGGCTCAACGCCGGCCACAACGCGGCGCTGGTGTTCCGCCGCTCGGGCGGCGCCGGCCTCGAGAGGCTCCCGGCGTCTTCCCACCCCGTGGGCATGTTCCCCGAGGCGCGCTACCGCGAGGGCGAGATCGAGCTCGCCGCAGGAGACACCGTCCTCCTCTACTCCGACGGGCTCACGGAAGCGCGCGATGCTCGGGGCCAGGAGCTCGGCGAGGAGCGGCTGGTCCGGCTCGTCGCCGCGCGCGCCTCGCTCCCCGCCGACGGGCTCGGGCGGGCGCTGCTCGAGGAGGCGAGCCGTTTCCGCGGCGGCCAGCGACCGCACGACGACGAGTCGCTGGTCGTGGTCCGGCGGACGGGGTGACCGCCGGCAGATCGGCCGGATCGCGCTGCTCGTCCTCGTAGCGCTCGTTTTCCGACCGCGGCCTTCGTGAGATCGCAACCGGGATCCAGGCGCGCCTGCCTCCCTGCCCGTCCGTCGAGCCGTGCGGCATAATCCCCCGCAGGCATGCTCTCGGCGCGCGTCGGACCTCGTCGGATCCCCCGCGAGCTCGGCCGTGGCGGCACGGGGATCGCCCGCCGCGCCGAGGATGCGCGCCTCGGTCGCGAGGTCGCCATCGAGAGGCTCGCCTCGACGGACGATCCCGCCACGCTCGCCCGGTTCCTGCGGGAGGCGCCCGCGGCGGCCGGGCTCGACCCCCCGCACGCCATGGACATCGAGCCGAGAAACGCCGGGGGAGTTCCCGGCGGCCGGCCCTGCTTCGGCGAACCGGGACCTCCGACGGGGCGATCGGCACCAGGTGCTTCCCGGCCGATGCAGGCCGGGGCGCTCCTCGCGGCGCTCGCCCTTCTCGCCGCGCCGGCGCTGCTCGCCGAGGACGCCTACGTGCCGAACCAGGGCTCGGACAATCTGACGATCTTCGATGTCCGGAACACGGCCGACCGCGCCAGCCGGGGCCTCGGCGACCAGCCGCACGAAGCCGCCTCGAGCCTCGATGCGCGCTGGGTGTTCGTTTCGAACCGCCTCGAGGACTCGGTCTCGGTCTTCGACACGCTCACGCGCTCGGAGGTGGACACCGACGGCGACCCGTCGAACGGGCTGACCCGGATCCGGGTCGGGCGCCGCCCCCACGGCCTCGCCGTCACGCCGGACAACCGGTACCTCTTCGTGACGAACGACGCGTCCGACGACGTCACGGTGGTCGAGATCGCGACGTTCCAGGTGGTCTCCACGGTTCCGGGCGTCGGGCTCGGACCGCACATGGTCGCGATCCGCCCGGATGGGGTCGAGGCGTGGGTCGGGAACATCACCGGCGGCGACGTCTCGGTGATTGACGTGGAGAAGGCGATCGCCGATCCCGCGAACGCGGTCCTGTGCGTCACACCGGGCGGCAGCGGTCCCGACTGCCGCATCCCGGCGGGGGCGGGCACGGAGGGGATCGCCTTCACCCGCGACGGAAAGACGGCCTACGCGGCCAATGGCGGCGCGAACACGGTCTCGGTGCTCGACGTCGCGTCCCGCTCGAAAAGGCACGACCTCGCCGTCCCGGGATCGCCCCGCCGCGTGCACGTGCGGCCCGACGGCCTCCGGGCCTACGTCTCGCAGCTCTTCGGCAACCAGGTGGTCGTCGTGGACACCGCGACCCATCAGCTCCTTCCCTCCGAGACCATCGCCGGCGTCCAGAACGGACTCGGAATGGACTTCCGGGCGGACGGGAAGCGGCTGTACGTGCCGAACTTCTTTTCGTCCACCGTGACGGTCGTGAACCTGCCCGATACCGAGAACCGCTCGACGGTGCCCGCGGGCACGAACCCCGATTCGGTCGCCGTCCAGCCGGAGGAGGTCCGCGGCCTGCGCTTCGAGGCCGACAAACGGACGCTCGCCTGGGAACGGCAGGCCCTCGCGGAGCGGTACAACGTCTACCGCGGGCTCGTGTCGGCTCTTCCGGACTACGGCTCGTGCCGGAACGGTGACGACCCGGAGCCGACCGACACGTCCTTCGAAGACGCCGAGGTGCCCGCCGAGGGCGAGGGGTTCTCCTACCTCGTGTCCATCTTCCACGAAGGGATCGAGGGGATCCTCGGTTACGCGTCGAGCGGAACCCCGCGGGAGCCCGCGATCCTCTGCCCGTAGGAAACACCCCGGACGCCCGTCATCGGCGGCCGCGCACTCGACCGCCGGACGGGCCTCAGAGCCCGAACCCGGCGATGGCGCGCCGCGCCAGGTGGCGACCGATCGCGAGGCAGGCCGTCGCCCCGGGCGAGGGAGCGTTGCGGACGTGCAGCACCCGGGCCCCTTCGGCGAACACGAAGTCGTCGAGCAGGCGCCCCCGCCGGTCCAGGCACATGGCGCGCACGCCGGAGGGGCCGGGCCGCAGATCCTCCGACCGCACTTCGGGAAGGTAGCGTTGCACCTCGCGCGTGAACGCCGACTTCACCACGTCCCGCCACAGCTCCCGGACGCCGGTTCGCAGGTAGCCGCGCAGGAGGCGATAGAAGCCGGGGAAGGAGAGCGTGCCGGCGAGGTCGCGCAGCGAGACGTCCGAGATCCTGTATCCCTCCCGCGCGAAGGCGAGCACGGCGTTGGGCCCGGCGAGCACCTCCCCGTCGAGCCTCCTCGTGAAGTGCACGCCGAGGAACGGGAGGCCGGGGTCGGGAACAGGGTTCACCAGCGCGCGCACGAGCCGGCGCGCCTCCGGCCCGAAGAAGTAGTAGTCCCCGCGAAAGGGCACGATGCGATGATCCCGGTCGTGCCCGGTCATGGCCGCGATCCGGTCCGAATGGAGGCCGGCGCAGGCGATCACGCGGCGGGCGAGGAGGTCGCCCTGGCTCGTCCGCAGGACCAGCTCCGGGCCCTTTTCCGAGATCCCGAGCACGCGGCGTCCCGTGAGGACCTCGGCGCCCCGCGAGCGGATCTCGACGGCGAGGGCACCCGCCACGCGGCGGAACTCGATGATCCCGGTCGCGGGGGAATGGAGGGCCCGGATGCCGGCGACGTGCGGCTCGATCTCCCGCAACCGCTCGGGACCGATCTCCTCGATTCCCTCCACGCCGTTCGCGAGCGCGCGCTCGAGGAGCGCCCGCAGCCGCGGCAGCTCCTGCTCCGACACCGCCACGATGACCTTCCCGCAGCGGCGCCACGGAATCCCGTGCTCGTCGGCGAACCGTTCGAGCTCGGCCTTGCCCTCCCGACAGAGACGCGCCTTGAACGAGCCCGGGGGATAGTAGATCCCCGCATGAATGACGCCCGTGTTGTGGCTCGACTGGTGCGCGGCCACCTTGGCCTCCTTCTCGACCACGGCGAGGGAGAGCCCGGGCCGCTCGCGAAGAAGCTGGTAGGCCGTGCCCAGGCCCACGAGGCCTGCGCCGATGACCGCGACGTCGTACGACCGCTCCATCGCTCCGCTTCCCCGGCGCAGAGTCTCGCGCGTGCGGCGCGCGTCGGCAAGGACCTCCCCGCGGGCGGCCTGGGGGCGACGACGGGGGACCGAAACGATGCGAATTCGATCCCGCTCCCCCCGAGGTGCCCGGAGCTTTCGCTTCGATTGCAAGCGCCAAAGAGCACCGAGCCGGGTGGCTTTCTCGTGGCCGCGCGCGGGGCGCGGTCGCTACCGTGCGCGACGTGGAGCGGATCGAGAGCGCGCACCGGAGGCTCTTCGGCCTTCCCTCCCTCGGCGTCCTGCTCGCGGTGGGACTCGTTCTCGGTCTGATCGCCGGGGTCGCCGCGGCGACAGCGGGGCGAGGAGCGGACTCGGCGGTCGCGGGGAAAGTCCCGATCGAGTTCCTCCTGTTCGGCACGACCGTGCTCGGCGTCGCCTTCTTCCACGGCCTGTGCACGGAGATCGCGGCCGCGGGCCTCGTCTCGGTTCTCGTCTGCCGCCTCCTCGGCTCGGGAATGGAGCCAGCGTGGGCGCTCGCCGCCGAGTGGAGGCTGTTCCTGAACCTCGCAGGACTCCTCCTCGGCTTCGCGGTCCTCGCCAAGTTGTTCGAGGATTCGAGGCTCGCCGACCTGCTTCCGAGGTGGCTGCCCGGCTCCTGGGCCGGAGGCTCGCTCCTCCTCGTCCTGGTCGCGGCGATATCGAGCTTCCTCGACAACATCGCCGCGGCGATGCTCGGTGGGGTCATGGCGGGCAGGTTGTATCGCGGGCGCGTCGGCACCGGTTACCTGGCGGGCATCGTGGCCGCGAGCAACGCTGGAGGCGCGTGGTCCGTCGTCGGCGACACGACCACGACGCTGCTCTGGATCGGCGGTGTCGGGGCGTCCGACCTCGCGCGCGCCCTCGCGGGGTCGGTCGCGGCGGTCGTCTTCGTGGCGGCCGTGGCCGGCTGGAGGCAGCAGCGGCACCAGCCGATCGAAAGGCCCCTCGTCGCGAGCGCCCGGCTGGACGCGGGGCGCCTCGTCATCGTCGCCCTGATCCTCGGCGGCGCGATCGCGGCCAACGCGGCTTTCGGCCTCCCGGCGGCGGGGGTATGGGCCGCGATCCTGGTCGGTTCCCTGTGGCGACCTCCGCCCTGGCGAGAGCTGCGGCGCATGATCGAGGGAACGGGCCTTCTGCTCTGCCTCGTCGCCCTGGCGCGACTCATGCCGCTCGGCTCGCTGCCCGATCCCTCGTGGCAGGGGACGCTCGCGCTCGGGATCGTCAGCGCGGTCTTCGACAACATACCCCTCACCGCTCTCGCCCTGTTCCAGGGCGGGTACGACTGGGCGTTGCTCGCCTACGCGGTGGGATTCGGGGGTTCGATGCTGTGGTTCGGCTCCTCGGCCGGCGTCGCGCTGTGCTGCCTGTTCCCCGAGGGTCGCGACACGGTGGCGTGGCTGCGGGAGGGGTGGCCCGTTGCCGCGGCCTTCCTGCTCGGCTTCGCTGTACTGCTGCTGCTGGCCGGGTGGTCGCCGAGCCCGATCCCCGCCCACGCGGGCTGACCGCCCGAACCCGGACTCGCCATGGCTTCGTCATTCCGGCGCAAGCCGGAATCCAACGTCGGGATTCCAGACCCCCACGTTTCGCCGCGGTGACGCCCGGCCGTCAGGGCCAGAGCCACGCGGCACCGCGGGCCCCGCTCGCATCGCCGTGCATCGGAGGGAGGATGCGCGTGTCCACCCGGTCGGAGAACACCCACCGGCCCCAGAGCCTCGGCACGGCGGAATAGAGCCGCGCCAGGTTCGAGAGGCCGCCCCCGAGGACGACGACATCCGGGTCCACGACGTTCAGCACCGAGGCGAGCGCCCGGGCGAGCCGCTCCTCGTAGCGCGCGAGCGTCGCCCCCGCCCGGGGGTCGCCCTCGTCCGCGCGGCGGGCGATCTGCTCCGGGGAGAGCCGCTCACCGAACTCCCCCTGGTGCTCCCGGCAGAGGCCGGGACCGGACAGGAATGTCTCGATGCAGCCGGTCCGCCCGCAGTAGCACGCAGGGCCCGGCCACTCCTCCGGCCGCGGCCAGGGCATCGGATTGTGACCCCACTCGCCCGCGATGGCGTTCGGGCCGGTGAGGACCTTCCCATTCACGACGATCCCTCCCCCGGTTCCCGTGCCCAGGATGACGCCGAACACGACGCTCGCTCCTCTCGCGGCGCCGTCGCGGGCCTCGGACAGGGCGAAGCAGTTGGCGTCGTTGGCGAAGCGCAGCGGGCGCCCGAGCCTCGCCTCGAGGTCCCTCGACAGAGGCCTGCCGATGAGCCAGACCGAGTTGGCGTTCTTGACGAGCCCGGTCGCGGGGGAGATCGTGCCGGGGATGCCCACGCCGACGGTCGCGACGGAGCCGAGCTCGCGCTCGATGTCCCCGACGAGGCGTACGATCGCGCCGAGGGTGGCCTCGTAATCCTCGCGCGGCGTCGCGATCCTCCGGCGGAGAAGCTCCCGGCCGTCATCCTCCAGGGCGGCGGCCTCGATCTTCGTTCCGCCGAGGTCTATTCCGACGCGCACCGGGCTGTCGAAGCGATCACGTCCCGGCGTCGCACCCGCCCGAGGCGGCCCGGGGCGCATCGAGTCGGGGCTCCGCGGCGCTCGCCACGCCGAGCCCGGACCTCCTCCGCCCCGCTCCCGCCGCGAGGGCGAGCAGGACGAGGAAGAAGCAGAGGAAGAAGCCCGCACCGAAGCCGTGGCTGAACGCGGAGCCGAGCGCCTGGTAGTACTCGCGCGGCGACTGAGCCGGGTGCCACGCGAGCCGATTCTCGCGGACGGCCAGGACGAAACGGCCGATGGCGAGGACGGAACCGAAGAGGCCCGGGATCGCGATCGCGAAAAAGACCGCTCGGTGTCTCGGTTGCATCGCCGCCTCGCCGCGGACCCGGCCCGGCCGCGACCGGGAGCCCTGAATATCCACCGAGAAGCTCGAGCCGGCCACCGCCCGGGCGCCCGGAAGCGGGCCGCGGCGGCGTGCGCGGAGGCGCGGGCCCGGAAAAGGCCGACGAACGGACGACGCTCGATCGGAAGCGGCGCCTGCGCGCGCGTCTGGTAGCATCTCTCGCCCTCGCTTCCGGGGAGCCGCGAGCCGCCGTGCGCTTCTTCTTCCTGGTCGTCACGCGACATCCGGTCAGCCTCGCCGGTGCCGCCATCACCACCGCGGCCGCCTTCTTCATCCTCACCCTCTTCGGCCTCGAGCTCGCGGGGGTGGAAGGCGGCCCCTACATCGGCATCCTCACCTACCTCGTCCTGCCCGGCTTCTTCCTGCTGGGCCTCGCCCTCGTCCCCCTCGGTGCCGCCCTCCACGCCCGGCGCAAGAGACGCGCCGCCGAACGCGGCGAGCCGCTCGGGCCGCCGCTTCCCGTCATTGACCTCAACAAGGAGCGCACGCGCAGGCTCGCCCTCACCTTCTCCGGCCTCACCCTCGCCAACCTCGTCATCCTCTCCGTGGCCACCTACAAGGGCGTGGAGGTCATGGACTCCACCGAGTTCTGCGGAACCACCTGCCACCAGGTCATGCAGCCCGAGTTCACCGCCTACCAGCGCTCCCCGCACGCCCGCGTCGGCTGCGTGTCCTGCCACATCGGCCCCGGCGCGGGCTGGTTCGTCAAGTCCAAGCTGTCCGGCAGCTACCAGGTCCTCTCCGTCGCCTTCGACCTCTACCCCAACCCCCTCCCCCCCCCCCGGCCCAAAAAACCCCCCCCCCCGGGGACCGGG
>JBBIHW010000019.1:0-3563 GCA_037446795.1 Acidobacteriota bacterium | reverse complement strand
ATCCCCACCCCCGTCCACAATCTCCGCCCCGCCCGGGAGACCTGCGAGCAGTGCCACTGGCCCGCGAAGTTCGTCGGCGACCGCCTCAAGGTCCACACTCGCTTCCGCGACGACGAGGCCAACACCCCCACCCAGACCGTCCTCCTCGTCAAGGTCGGCGGCCTCAGGGGCCGGACCGCCCAGGGCATCCACTGGCACGTGGACCCCGCCATCGAGGTCCGCTACCGCGCCGACGAGAAGCGGGAGACCATCCACGAGGTCGAGCTGCGGCTGGCCGATGGCACGGTGAAGGCCTTCAGGCGGCCCGGTGCCGGGGAGCCGCTCCCGGAGCAGGAGGCCGACACCTGGCGCGTCATGGATTGCGTGGACTGCCACAACCGGCCCACCCACGTGTTCCGATCCCCGCAGCGGGAGGTGGACCTCGCCCTCGAGGAGGGACGGCTCGACCGCTCCCTGCCCTACATCCGCCGCGAGGCCGTCCGCGCACTCGAGGGCTCCTACCCCTCGCACGAAGCCGCACGCCGCGCCATCCGCACCCGCATCGAGACCTACTACGCCGAGCACCATCCCGACCTCGTCGCCCACAGGCGAGAGGCCATCGAGACCGCGGCCCGCGTCCTCGGCGACCTCTACTGCGCCAACGTCTTCCCCGCAATGAACGTCCAGTGGGGCACCTACCCGAACCACATCGGCCACCAGGACTCGCCCGGCTGCTTCCGCTGCCACGACGAGGAGCTGAGGACGACCCTCGGGGAGACGATCTCCCAGGACTGCTCGCTCTGCCACAGCCTGCTCGCCGTCGAGGAGGAAAACCCCGAGGTTCTCGCGCAGCTTCAGCCCTGAGTCCGAGAACCGTCGAGGCGCGCCGCCCGCCCCGTGCAGTCTCGCCTCAGCGCGACACGGCCGTGACGGCGCCCCGCGTCCGCAGCCGGAGGATCGAGTGGTCGGCCGCGATGAAGAGCACGGTGCCGTCCTGGCCCCAGGCCACGTTTCCGGTCTTCACGCCGGTGGTGATGCGCCCGAGCCGCGTACCGCCCGGCGCGTGGACGTGGAGGCCGCCCGGCCCCGCCGCGAAGACGCAACCGCGCCGGTCCACCTCGAGGCCGTCCGGCACGCCCTCGCCCTCTCGCACGAAGGCGCTCGCCCGGGCGGACTCCCGTCCCGGGCCGAGCCTGCCGTCCGGGAGGACCGGCACGCTGACCGGCTTGGTCAGGGACCTTCGCGCTCCCGACGGCCGACGAGAAGACGCTCTACGCCAGCAACGCGGACAACTCGAGCCCGGTCTGGAGGCGGGCCTGCGGGCTTTCGCGGGCGAAGACGCTCGCGATGAAGGACGTCGCCGCCAACGCCCTCGACGGGACCGTGCCGGCCCTGCGCGCGCTGGCGCGGATGGACGACGAGGAGATCGTGCGACGGCTCACCTCCGTTCTCGGCGTCGGACGCTGGACGGCGGGGCTGCTCCTGATCTTCCGCCTCGGCCGCCCCGACGTCCTTCCGGCCACCGACTACGGCATCCGCAAGGGGTTCAAGTTGGCCTTCGGTCTTCGCGCGCTGCCGACGCCTCGCCAGGTCGGGGAGCGAGGCGAGCGCTGGCGACCCTACCGCACGGCCGCGAGCTGGTACCTCTGGCGCGTCCTGGACCCCGGCGCGGGGCGGGCGTGACGCCCGAGAGCGGGCCCGCGCTCGCGGGCGGCGAGCGCTACCTCGAAGGCGACCGTCTGGAGGTGTCGCTCCCATGGCTGCGCCGTTGAAGATCGAGACCGAGCCCCTGACGCCGGAGCTGTGGCCGCAGTTCGAGGCGCTGTTCGAGAGCGCGGGTGGCGTGTGCGGTGGATGCTGGTGTTACGTACTGGCGGCTCGAGAAGGGGGAGAGTTACGAGGAGCTCAAGGGCAGGCAGGCGAAGGCACGCATCAAGCAGCGGATCACGAGCGGTCGGGCGCACGGCATCCTCGCACTCGTCTCGGGCGAACCCGCGGGCTGGTGCTCCTTCGACCGCCGCACCGACTACCCCAAGCTCGACCGCGCGCCGTCCACCGGACCCATCCACGACGCGGAGAAGGTGTGGTCCTCCCGTGCTTCTTCGTGAAGAGCGGCTTCCGGCGGCGGGGCGTGGCCGCGGTCCTGCTCGCCGCCGCGCGCAAGGAGATCGCGAAGCTCGCGAAGCGGGGAGAGGTCGTCGAGGGCTACCCGGAGAGCCCAGAAGGCCTCCCCGGCGTTCATTTGCACCGGAACCGTCTCCCTCTTCGAGAAACAGGGGTTCACGCTCGTGCAGCGCCGGCCGAAGGGGCGCCAGCGGATGCGCGCCCCGGCTCGCCCGTAGGTCCCCCTCGCCGTGGCCGGTGGGCCCTCCGCTCGATACCCGGCCTCCGGGGCCGAGCTCCACCGAGCGATGCCAGGAAGCCATGGCGCGTCGGAGCCCGCCGCGAGCGCTACCTGGCTGACGCCTGCCTCGCGGTGGATCCGGGGCCGCCGGAGGCGACTGCAGGTGAAGACGGCTTCTTCGTCGCCGTGGTCGGGACGGATGGAGCGCGGGCCTGGTCCGCCGAGCTCGAGGCCGCGGAGGTCCGGCGGCAGCTGGCCGACTTCGGAACTCTCGCATTCCTGATCCCGGCGGACCGACTTCCTCCGGCGAGCTATCGCCTGACGATTCGCCGCAGCAGCGCAGCCGGAATGGCGCGTCCCTTCCTCGAAGTCCCGTTCACGGTCGTCCGGCGTGGGTGAGCCCGGCTCGCTATCGCCACTCGCCCTCGGCAACGAACGGCCCCCAGAAGAACGGGTGCGTGCTCGCCCCGGCCTCCCGTCTCGCACGAAGGACCCGAAGGCTGGCCTCGCGCACGGCCTCCATCGTGGACGATTCGCGCAGGCGGCTGCCGTACAGGTTGGCGATCCAGCTCTGCGCAGACGCGTCGTCCACCTCCCACAGGCTCATGACGAGCGTCCTCGCGCCTGCGATCCGGAACGCCCGCCGGAGTCCGAGCACTCCCTCCCCCGCCCTCAGCTCCCCCAGGCCGGACCCGCAGGCCGCCCACACGCCCCAGTCCACCCCCGAGAGATCGACCCCCGCGATCTCCTCGGCCGTCAGGACGCCGTCCTCGTCATCGCCCGGGGCGGCTGCGCGTCTGCGGTTGGCGCCTGCAAGCGCGAGGCCCGACAGGAGCAGCGGATTGTCCACCGCGACCGGCGCCGACGAAGCTGCGTCCGGGCAGGGAGCGCCGAGGAAGAAGCCGTGGGTCGCCAAGTGGAGGATCGCGTTGCGCGGCGCCTCCAGCTTGAAGGTCTTCTCGGAGGCCTCGGAGCCAGTCAAGAGCACCGAGCCGCCGGCTTGCGCGCCGGCGCCGCGTGCGGCCCAGAGCGAGACGACCCTCTCGGCCTCGGCCCTCGCGCCGGGCAGCGGCGCGAAGCGCAGGGATCGCAGGTCCTGGCACGGCGAGGTCCCCGGCCCCTCGAGCGATCGGGGCGCGGCCGCTTCCCCGAAGTCCGGGGCGCCGACCGCGAGGACGCCAGCGGGGCGCGAAGTCGCCGTCGCGCGCGGCACGAGGTCGCGCTCCGACGACAGGTAGGC
>JBBIHW010000018.1:17829-20036 GCA_037446795.1 Acidobacteriota bacterium | reverse complement strand
ACACCTGGGAGTCCAACGCGCGGGCGGTGCTGGCGCTGTACGAGAACTGGGCCCGGGCGGCGGGGCGGGAGGCGGGCCCGTGAGCGCCGCGCCCGTCGCCTGGCCGGACGGCAGGCGCTTCGCCTTCACGGTCTTCGACGACACCGACGGCGCGCGCCTCGACAACGTCGGAGAGGTGTATGCGCTGCTGCGCGACCTGGGGATGCGCGTCACCAAGTCCGCGTGGCCCCTTCCCGGAAGGACGCCCACCCGCGCCTCGAGCGTCGCCGATCCAGAGTACCGGGAGTGGCTGCTGGAGCTGCAGCGGGCGGGCTTCGAGATCGGCTGGCACAACGCCGCGCACGAGACCTCGACGCGCGAGGAGACGATCCGGGGCTTCGAGGTCTTCGCGCGGACGTTCGGCCACTACCCGCGCGTGATGGCGAACCACAAGGACTGCGAGGAGAACCTCTACTGGGGCGACCGCCGCGTCAGCGGCCCGCGGCGCTGGGCCTACAACCTCGCCTCGCGCTTCCGCAACCATCGGCGCTTCCGCGGCCACGAGGAGGGGGAGCTGTTCTGGGGCGACCTGTGCCTCAGGCACGTCCAGTACGTGCGCAACTTCGATTTCCCCGGATGCAACACCCTGCGCGCCTGTCCCTGGATGCCCTACCACGACCCCCGGCGCCCCTGGGTGCGCTACTGGTACGCCTCCGCGGACGGGCACGACGTGCTGGCGTTCAACCGCTGCCTGCGCGAGTCGGAGCAGGAGCGCCTGGAGGAGGAGGGCGGCCTGTGCGTGATGTACACCCACTTCGCCAAGGGGTTCCAGGAGGGCGGCCGGCTGCAGCCCGACTTCCGCCGGCTGATGGAGCGCCTGGCCCGCAGGCCCGGGTGGTTCGCGCCGGTCGGGGCGGTGCTCGACCACCTGCTCGAGGCGAAGGGGCCGCACGAGCTGACGGACCGCGAGCGGAGGACGCTCGAGTGGCGGTGGCTGCTCTTCAAGCTGCGGACGGGCACGCGGTGAGCCGCGCTCCGCGCTCAGGCCTCGCGCTCCTCGACGAGCTCCACGAGCTTGAGGGGCGCCTCCGGCCTGTGGAGAAGGACGAAGGCGCTGACCCGGCCTCCGTATCCGCGAAGCGGCCGCCGCACGACGATGGCGCCGCGCCGGCGCAGGTCCGCGAGCGTGCGCTCGAGGTCGGCCACGGTGAACGCCAGGTGATGGAACCCGCCCCCCTTGCGCGCGAGGGCGGAGACCGGAGAGCGGCCCGCGGCCGGCTCGATCAGCTCCACGCGCGTCGTCCCGGAGCGCAGGTGGCACACGTTGACCTTGTGCGCGGGCACGTGGGTCCGCGGTCCGACCTCGTCGAACGAAACGAGCTCCGTCAGGGCGCGCAGCGAGGTCTCGAGCTCGGGCACGACGATCCCGATGTGGTCGAGCTTCATCTCGGCTCCTGCCCCGAGGCGGGACGCCCTCCGCGTCGCGATTGTACACGACAGGCGCCGGAGGCCCGCGCGCGGGAGGCTCGCGGAGGTCCGCGCCGCACAGGAGCGTAGGCCGCATGCCCGTCCGCATCGTCCCCTACGAGGCAGACCATCTCCCCGCGGTGCGGGAGTTCAACGCGCGCGTGCGGGCCGGGGGCGTGAGGTTCCAGCTCCCCGAGGAGCCGCGCTCGAGCCGCTTCCCTCCGGAGCCGGGACGGGCCGTCTACCAGGAGTACTTCCTCGCCGTGGAGGGAGCCGCCGTCCGGGGCGGGTACATCCTCAAGCACCACCGGATCGAGGTGGCGGGCGAGACGGTCTGGGGCGCCGCGTTTCGCCTGCCCATCTCCGAAGGCACGGTGGACCGGCGTTACGCGCTGGTGGGGCTCGAGCTGGTCAAGGACGCGCTGCGCCGCCAGCGCCACCTCTACGTCCTGGGGCTCGGAGGCTCGGACGAGCCCCTCGGCCGCCTGATCCGGCGCCTCGGATGGGACTTCCGCCCGATCCCCTTCTCCTTCAGGCTGTTCCGCCCCGGACGGTTCCTGCGCCGCAGCCCCTACCTCCGCCGCTCGCCGGCGCGGCGCGTGCTCGCCGATGTCGCCGCGTGGACCGGGCTCGGCAGCGCCGGCCTGCGCCTGGCCCACCGGGCCCTGAGCCGCGCGCCCGAGGGGCGGGTCGAATGGGCCTGCGTCGAGGGCTTCGAGTCCTGGGCGGACGAGGTGTGGGAGGCGGCGCGGGCCGCATGC
>JBBIHW010000018.1:10473-17819 GCA_037446795.1 Acidobacteriota bacterium | reverse complement strand
TCGCTGGTGTCCGTCCGGGATTCCGCGGCGCTGAACGTGCTCTACCCGCCGGGGGACGGGCGCTTCCTTCGCCTGGCCGTCTCGAGCCGGGGTCGGGCGGTCGGCTGGGCGGTGCTGCTGGACACCCGGATGTCGGGCAACGCCTTCTTCGACGACCTGCGGGTCGGCTCGATCGCGGACGGCCTGGCCCTGCCCGGATGCGCGGAGGCGGTCGCGTTCGCGTCGGCGCGCTTCCTCTCCGAGCGGGGCGTGGACCTGATCGTGTCGAACCAGTCGCACGAGGCGTGGCTGCGGGCGCTGCGGCGCTCAGGGTTCTTGCCGGGCCCGACCAACTTCTTCCTCGCGCTCTCGCCCGCGCTCGCGGAGCGCTGGAAGACCGCCGGTGGGTTTCCCGCCGGGCTTCACATCAACCGGGGCGACGGCGACGGCCCGATCCACCTGTGAGGGCCCGCCGATGATTCACGTGGTCCACCTCACCTACGCCGTTTCCCAGGGCGGGGCCGCGCGCGTCATCGTGAACCTGGCGAACCGGCTCGACCCGTCCCGCTTCCGCGTCTCGATCGTCACCGAAACGCCCGCCGGCGGTCTCGAGAGCTGGCTCGAGCCGCGGGTCGGCCTCCACCGCGTGCTCGCCCGGCGCGGGAAGGACCCCACGATGCCGTTTCGCCTGGCGCGCGTGCTGCGGAGGCTGCGGCCCGACGTGCTCCACACGCACGCCTGGGGCACCTTGCTCGACGGCAGGCTCGTCGCCTGGGGGCTCGGCATCCCGGTCATGATCCACATGGAGCACGGCACGCTCGAGGAGCGCCCGCTGCACCGGCGGCTCCAGCGTTGGGTGTGGCATCGTGTGGACGCCCTCGTGGCGGTCTCCGAGGAGCTGCGCGGTCGCATGAGCCGCGCGATGCGGTTCCCGGCGCAGAGGATCCGGCTCATCCCGAACGCGGTGGACACGGAGCGCTTCCAGCCCGACGAGGCGGACCGCGACGGGATGCGGGCGCGGCTCGGCGCGGGCCGCGGGACGTGCGTGGTGGCCTGCGTCGGCCGCCTCCATCCCGTCAAGGGGCACGGCCTGATGCTCGAGGCGCTCACCCGGCTCCCGGACTTCGTACACGTGTGGCTCGTCGGAGAGGGAGAGCTGCGCGACGACCTCGCCGCCGCCGCCGGCAGGCTCGGGGTCGCCCACCGGGTCCACTTCCTCGGGTTCCGCCCGGACGTGGTCGGCATCCTGCGTGCCGCCGACATCCTGGTCCAGCCGTCCTTGAGGGAGGGGCTCTCCCTGACGATTCTGGAAGGGATGGCCTGCGCCCTTCCCGTCGTGGCGACGGACGTGGGCGGCAACCGCGAGCTGGTGTCGCCGGGGGAGACGGGGCTGCTCGTGCCGGTCCGGGACGTCCCGGCCCTCGCCGACGCGGTGCGCGCGCTCGCGAGCGACGCCGGCCTCCGCCGCCGTATGGGCGAGCGGGGCCGCGCGCGCGCAGCGGAGCGGTTTTCGCTCGCCCGCTCCACGGCGGACTACGAGGCGCTGTACGCCGAGTGCGTCGAGCGGGCCCGCGCGCGCCGCCGCGGGAGAAGGGGGGCCGCCTAGATGGAGGCCGCTGCCCTCCTGGCGCTCGCTGCGCTGCTCGCCTACACGCTGGCCGGCTATCCGATCTTGATGGCCGCCCTCGGCGCCCTCCGCCGCCGGCCGGTCGTGCGGGACGGGCAGATCCGCGAGATCGCCATCGTGGTCCCCGTGCACGACGCGGAGGAAGAGCTCGAGGCCAAGATCGAGAACTGCCTGCGGCTCGACTACCCGCCGGAGGCGTACCGGGTGTGGGTCGTGTCGGACGGTTCGACGGACCGCACGGTGGAGATCGCCGGGCGCTACCGGGACCGCGGAGTCCGGTGCCTGGCGATTCCCGAACGCGTGGGGAAGGTGGCCGCCCAGAACCGCGTTCTTCCCTTCTTGCGGGAGCCGATCTGGGTGTTCACGGACGTGTCCGTGCGCGTCGCACCCGACGCCCTGCGCCGGGTCTCGGAGGACTTCGCGGATCCCTCCGTCGGGGTCGTCAGCTCCCGCGACGACGTGGATCCGGAGGGAGGGACGGGGCTCGGCGAGCGGCTCTATATCCTCTACGACATGGCGGCGCGGCGCGCGCTGCGCGGGACCGGGTCGCTCGTCGGCGTGACGGGCGGATTCTATGCGGTGCGGCGCGAACTCGCGGCCGAGCCCTGGGAGCCGGCCCATCCCCCGGACTTCTTCATCGCCCTGCGCGCGATCGAGCGCGGCCTGCGCGTCGTCGAGGACGACAGGCTGCGCGCCTGGTACCGCGCCCCGGGCGCGGCGGCCGGCGAGTACGCGCGCAAGGTCCGCACGATCACGCGCGGGATGTGGGCGCTCTGGGACCACCGCCGGCTGCTCGATCCGTTGCGATACGGTCTCGTGGCGGTCGAGCTGCTCAGCCACAAGGCCCTGCGCTGGACGCTGCCGTTGCAGCTGGCGGCCCTTCTCGGCGCGAGCGCCTGGGCCGCGTGGGCGCATCCGAGCGAGCCGGCGTGGAGCGCCCTCGCGCTGGCACAGGGGGCGGCCTATGCGGCGGGGGGGTGGGCGTGCGCGAGGGATCGGCAGGGCCGGGGCAGGGGCGGGCGCCTGTGGGGCGCCCTGGGCTATCTCGTGCTGGTCAACGCGGCCATCCTCCACAGCTGGTTCAACCTGCTGAGCGGAAGGCGGTACGTCGTCTGGGAGCCGACCCGGCGCGCTGCGGAGGCGGCTCCCGCGGGTGCTCCCGAGGCGCGGTCCTGAGTTCCGCCGCGGGAGCAGCGGGGGCCGGGAGAGGCGGGATGGGGCTGCGGGTCGTGCTCGTGGGCGAGGAGGCGGCGGGGCTTCGTGCGCTGCACGCGGTGGCGGGCTCGGGACATGAGGTCGTGACCGTCGTGACGGCCTCGCCGCCGCTGGCCGCCCTCGGCCGCAGGCTGCAGGCGGAGGTGCGCGCACCGAAGTGGCTCGGCGAGAAGGGCGCCGCCGAGCGAGTCCGCGCCGCCGGCGTGGACCTCCTGCTCAACGTTCACTCTCTCGTGATCCTCCCCGCGGAGTGGATCGAGGCGGCCGGCATCGGGAGCTTCAACCTCCACCCCGGACCGCTTCCCGAGTACGCGGGGCTCGACGCGCCGAGCTGGGCCATCTACCGCGGCGAGGCCGCGTACGGGGTGACGCTCCACTGGATGGAGGCTCGCGTGGACGCGGGCCCGATCGCCTACGAGGAGCGCTGGGCCCTTCCGGCCGGCGTGCGGGCGATCGAGCTGAGCCTCGAGTGCGCCCGCGTCGGCCTGGGGCTGGTCGCGAGGCTCCTCGAGCAAGCGGCCCGCGACCCCGCGGGGATCCCCCGCGTGCCGCAGGACCTCGGTCGCAGGAGGTACTACCGGAGGCGTGTTCCGCGCGGAGGGTGGGTGGACTGGTCCGCCCCGGCCCGGGAGATCTGGAACTTCGTGCGGGCCTGCGACTACCACCCGTTCCCGTCGCCGTGGGGAGCGCCCCGCGCGCTCCTCGACGGCGAGGAGATCGGCGTGGTCGGCGTCCGGCTCACCGGCGAGACGGCCGGCACGCCCCCGGGACTCGTCGGCGAGGCGATCGCGGGCTCCGGTGTGCTCGTGGCGAGCGGGGACGACTGGCTTCTGGTCGAGCGGGTGCTCGTGGAGGGCCGCCGGCGCGAGGCCGCCGCGGTGCTGCGGCCCGGGCAGCGGCTCGAAGGTCCTGCCGCCTGAGTCCGCTCCGCGGTCTCGCGTGGGCCCGCAGGGATCCCCTCGAGTCCGTCGGCGGACTCGATGATGGGGCGAAACGCCCGTTTCAGGAGCGGACGGCCCCGAGGGCCGAGGCCACGAACGCGCCGATCCGCGCGATCGTCCGCAGGTCGTCCAGCTCCAGCTCCGCGATGTCCACGGGAACGCCGAACTCCTGCTCCAGCTGGGCGAGGAGCTCCACGAAGGTCATCGAGTCGAGAGCGCCTGACTCGAGGAGGTCCGTGTCCGCGGTGGGCACCTCCACGTTCGCGCGCTCCCGCAGGATCCTGCCGATGCGCGCCTCGATCTCGTGCCGGTCCATCGCGCCCCCCTCCCCCGAGGCTGCCCCCGGCTACCTGCGGGAGTGCGCGGCCTCGGCGAAGTCCTCGCGCAGCCGCTTCCGGTCCGTCTTGCCGTTCGCCGTCTTCGGGAGTTCGGCCCAGCGCTTCCAGCGGGCCGGTATCATGTAGGAAGGGAGCAGCTCCGTCAAACGGCCGCGCAACTGCTGGGGCGTGAGGGATTCGCGCTCCGAAGCGTAGGCGCAGCAGACGATCTGGCCCTCGAAGTCGTCGGTCGGCACCGCGACCACGGCGCACTCGCTCAGGAGCCCCAGGGAGTTCAGGGCGGACTCGATCTCGCCGAGCTCGATCCGGTAGCCCCGGCTCTTGATCTGCGAGTCCGCCCGGCCGAGGTAGACGAGCCGGCCGCGCTCGTCCACCCGACCGAGGTCTCCCGTGCGGTAGATGCGCGAGCCGGGGTTGCGGGGGTCGGGCAGGAAGGCGCGGGCCGTCGTCTCCGGGTCGTTCCAGTAGCCCGGGCTCAGGCCCGCTCCGGCGATGTAGATCTCTCCCGTCCCACCCGGCGGCACGGACTGCAGCGCCTCGTCCAGCACCAGCAGCTCCTCGCCGCCGCACGGCCAGCCGATCGGCACCGGCTCCCGGTCGTCCTCCGGAGCGCGCTCCACCGTGTAGAAGCTGCTGGCGATCGTCGCCTCGGTCGGGCCGTACAGGTTCGTGAACTGGACGTGGGGCAGCCGCGACATCCAGTACCGCAGCGACGGGGTGGGGAACACCTCGCCGCACCAGAGCAGCCGCCGGAGCCGCGGGAAGTCGCCGGGGGCGACGGCGTCGAAGCGCGCCAGGTAGCTCAGGATCGAAGGCACAGAGAACCACTGCGTCAGCTCGTGGTCGCGGATGAAGGCGGCGAGCTTGTGCGGGAGGAGGTTCAGGTGCGGGGGAACGAGGTGCAGCTCGGCCCCGGCGTGGAGCGTGCCGTAGATGTCGTACGTGGACAGATCGAAGAAGAGCGGGGAATGGGCCGAGTTCCGGTCCTCGGGCCCGGCGCCGAAGTAGCCGTTCGCCCACTCCACGAACGCGCGGACGCTGCCGTGGGTGATCACGACCCCCTTGGGCGTCCCGGTGGAGCCCGACGTGAAGAGGATGTGGGCCGGGTCCGAGTCCGAGACGGAGGGGGCACCGACCACGCTGGTCGCGGAGTCGAGGTCTCCGGCATCGAAGAGCGGTCGCGGGCCCGGGGCCTCGGGCGACCGGTCGAGGAGGCCGAGGCGCAGCCCCCCGCAGAGCGCGTCGAGCTCGGCGGCTCGAGCCCACGACGTCCCGTCGGCCAGGACGAGCCGGGGCTCCGAGGACTCCACGATCCGCCTCAGCCTCGCGGCCGGGCTCTGGGGGTCGAGAGGTACGTAGATGCCGCCCGCCCTCAGGACGGCGTGCATCGCGCCGATGGCCGCCGCCGACTTCGGGAGCAGGAGGCCGACCCGGTCGCCCTTGTCGCAGCCCGCCCCTCGCAGCAGCGACGCGAGCCGCTCGCTCCACCGGGCGAGCTCGCCGTAGCGGACGCGGCGCTCCCCGTCCACGATCGCGACGCGATCCGGGGCGCGCTCCGCCTGCCGCAGGAGGAAGGCATGCAGCGGTTCAGTCACGTGCGGCCTTGTCCAGCGCCAGCCGGAAGACCCGGCCCGCCGCCTGGAGATCGCGCCGCTGCGCGGGGATGTCGAGGATGAACGTCGTGAAGCCCGAGCGGATGTACCGGGCCACCTCCTCGGCGACGCGCTCGTAGCTGCCGACGAGGTACGGGCAGAACGTCTTGTAGTTCTCGAAGGGCCACAGCCAGTAGGGGCTGCGCCCCTCGCTCGCGGCGCGGCCGAGGTCGGACAGCTGGCGGTGCCAGTGGGAGTCGGAAACCTTCATCGCCAGCTTGTGCGCGATCTGGCCCTTCCGGTCCGGCGGGAACCGCTCCCACGCTGCCTTCCAGGCGTCCTCCTCCGCGTCGTCCACCACGAGTCCGATGCGGATGCCGGCGCGCTCGCGGTTGCCCAGGCCCTCGTACTCCCCGGGGGGCTTCGGGTACTCGACGGCGACGGCGCCGAGGGCGCGGGCCGTCGCCTGGCCTGCTTCCGAGGAGCCGGACATCAGGAGCCCGGGCAACAGCTCCCGCGGCAGCGGGGGCTGCAGCCTCAGGTTGCGCACTCGGTAGTGGCGGCCCGAGAAGCTCACGGGCCCCTCGCTGGCGAGCAGCTCCTGGACGATGGTCGTGTACTCGCGCAGGCGATCGTAGCGCTCGTCGTGGGGCGTGGGGTCGCCGAGGGCGAGCAGGTCGTTTCGGAAACCGCCGGCCACCATGTTCAGGAAGATGCGCCGATGGTAAAGGTAGCCGAGGGAGGCGATCATCTTCGCCGCGGAGTACGGGTGCATGTACACGGGCTGCGTGGCGACGAGGGGGCACAACCGCTCCGTGTTCTGGATCACGATCTGCGCCACGAGCCAAGGGTCGATCAGGCGGTTGTCCGTGTAGATGAGGATCCCCGTGCAGCCGGCCTCCTCGGACCACCGGGCGACCTCCGCGCACCGGTCCGCGTAGGCCCCGGGTTCGATGTCGGCCGACTGGGGCGCCGTCGAGAAGACGTCCACCGCGGACAGCGACACGCCCAGCCCTTCTCTCGGCTCGCTCGAGCCCACCTCCTGCGACGCCCACGCGCCGGCGGGTGGGCCGGGAATGGTCTTCGGACCCGCTCCGGTCGGTTGGAGAAGATACTGGCGGGGGCGGGAGCAGGGAAGGGGGTCTTGCGCCTGGCCTGGCCGACGGAACCCTTTCCCGCCTCGAGGGCCGAGAAGGTTTGAAGGAATTCCGCGGCCTTCCGCGCAAGGTCGGCACCGGCTTCGGAATGTCCGACGCCAGCCCAGCCTCCGACCGAACGGGGGCGACCGGTAGGCGGAGGAGCCCGGACCGAGACCGAGCCGAGGGGACCGCCGGAGCCGCACCCGTCCCGGTCGCGCCCTCGGGGAGCCCTGCGGGATCAGCGTCGCGGGACCGCTCGTGCGGCGGGACCGTACCGGCCCCGGTAGAAGATCAGAGGATGGCCGCCCTCGACGCGGGCCTCCTCCACGGCCCCCAGGAAGATCGTGTGGTCGCCCCCCGGATACGCCTCGACGATCCGGCACTCGAGCCAGGCCAGCGAATTCGGGAGCAGCGGCACTCCCGTTTTCCCCTCGACGTAGGGAAGGCTTTCGAATCGGTCGGTGATCCGCCGGTCGGCGAAGCGCCGCGACAGCTCCTCCTGCGCTTCCGTCAGG